>CAYZQZ010000494.1:0-3255 GCA_964480235.1 uncultured Reyranella sp.
CTGCCTGCCGATGTGCGGCCACGGCACGA
Source organism: uncultured Reyranella sp. (assembly GCA_964480235.1). Lineage (GTDB taxonomy): Bacteria > Pseudomonadota > Alphaproteobacteria > Reyranellales > Reyranellaceae > Reyranella. Next base: position 30 of record CAYZQZ010000494.1, read on the forward strand.
TCGGAACCGTGACCATGGCGGTCGAGAACGGCCTGGTGACGCCGGCAAAGCCGGGCGAGCTGGCGCTCGACGCGCCGGCGGGCCGGGTGCTGGCGCGCTATGAGCAGAAGGACCGCTTCGTCGATAGCGTGCGGATCACCAACGTCGCATCCTATCTCGCCGCCGCAGACGTCACGATCGATCTGCCGAGCGTCGGCGAGCTCGCCTTCGACATCGCCTATGGTGGCAACTACTACGCCATCCTCGAGCCCCAGAAGAATTTCGGCGGCCTGGAGTCGATGTCGGCGGGCGATGTGCTGCGGCTCTCGCCGGTTGTGCGCAGGCTGATCAACGAGAAAATCCAGCCGGTGCATCCTGAGGACGAGACCATCCGTGGTGTCAGCCACGTGATGTGGACGGGCAAGCCGCAAGCCGCGCGCGCGCAGGCACGCAATGCGGTGTTCTACGGCGACAAGGCGATCGACCGTTCTCCCTGCGGCACCGGCACTTCGGCGCGCATGGCGCAGCTCGCGGGCAAGGGAAAGCTCAAGGTCGGCGACGACTTCGTGCACGAGAGCATCATCGGCTCACTGTTCGATGGCCGGATCGAGGCGCGGGCGATGGTCGGCAATCACGACGCGATCGTTCCGTCGATCTCCGGCTGGGCGCGCCAGCACGGAATCAACACGATCTTCGTCGACGATCGCGACCCGTTTGCACATGGTTTTCAGGTGCAATGAGAGATCAACTCATTTCACTGCAATTAGTCCGCTGACCTAAAACGCCCTGCGGTTGCCCCGGATTTGTCACAAGCGGCTTCCATCTATGTCGTGAACCCGCGACGGGAAGAGGCGGGCAAAGCGAAGGGGAAATGTTGCTGCACGGTTTGTCCAAAGGGTTGCTGGCTCTGGCCGCGAGCATCCTGTTTGTCTGGCTGCTCGTGGGCGCCTTCGAGCAAAAGGCGCAGGAGCCTGCTGCGGCGATCTCGCTGCCGTCGATCGACACGACGCAGACGATGGTGCATCTGCCGACCAAGCGGATGTAGTTCGGCGCCACACGTGGGCTCGTCCGAACAAGGCGCCAATCTGGGCAGAGCTGGTTGCGACACACATGTTGTCGCGACCACGACCCCGAAAGTCTTGCCGCTTTTCTAACGGGACTGCCGCAAAGCTTCTCGGCGTCGATCTCGATCGCTTTTCGTGGATCGGTCTATTCGGCTGCCTTGGCCGCCTGCTTCAACCCCTTCACGCCGCCGCGCAAGAAGATCGCATCGATGTCGGCGGCGCCATAGCCCAGCTCGCCCAGGATGTCGCGGCTGTCCTCGCCGATGTGTGGCGCATGCTGCTGCGGGGGGTGTTCGGCGGCGCGCGGCAGGCCTGCGATGTTGGCGACGGGCAGGCGACCCACACCCTCCTGTTCGATCCAGTCGACCGCGCCCGACTCCTTGACGTGCGGATGGTCGAGATAGTCCTGGTAATTGTTCACCCGCTCGCAGAACACGTCTTTCGGCTGCAGGATCGAGATCCATTCTTCGGTGGTCTTCGTCGGCATGGTCTCGTTCAGTGCCTTGATGATCTTGGGCGCGTTCTTGATGCGCGCATCGTGGCTCTGCAGCTCGGGATCGTTGGCGACGTCGTCGCGGCCGATCAGCTCGAACAGCAGCTTGAAGTGATGCGGCCGCATCGCCGACACCATGATGTAGCCGTTCTTGGTCTTGTAGCTGCCGGCCGGCATGTAGAGCACGGGCGGCGCACCATTGGAGAATACCCACTCCATCAGCTTGGCGCCCTGGAAGGCGGCGGCGGCGCGCATCAGGCTCGAATCGATGAAACAGCCCTCGCCAAAGCGGAACTGGCGCATGATCGCCGTGCTGAGCGCCTGGAAGGTGTAGAGGCCGGTCGTGACGTCGACGGCGATCATGCCCTGTCGCCACGGCGTGCCGTCGGGCATGCGGTTCATGACCATCATGCCGGAAAAGGCCTGGATCAGGCCGTCAACGGTCGGACGCTTGGAGTAGGGCCCGGTTTGACCGAAACCCGAGACCGAACAATAGACGACCTTCGGATTGATCTTCCTGATGTCCTCGTAGCCGAAACCAAGGCGCTGGATCACGCCGGGGCGAAAGCTCTCCATGACTACGTCGGCCTTGGCGGCGAGCTTCTTCACCACGGCCACGCCGTCGGGCGACTTGAGGTCGAGGGCGATCGAGCGCTTACCGCGGTTGAAGGCGATCGAGTGGGCGCAGTGTTCGCCTCTTATGTCGCCGAGGGCCCGGCCCCAGTCGCCTTCATGCGGCTCGACCTTGATGACGTCTGCGCCGTGCAGCGCTAGCAGCATCGAGGCGTGCGGTCCCGCGATGCCCTGCGTGAAATCGAGAACCGTCAGGCCGTCGAACGCGCCGTTAACGTGCCCATCACTCATGCCGAAAGTTCCTCCCGTTGAGATGAACGTACGTTCAGCACGGCCGTGCGGGCAAGGCCCCAAGCGCCGGCCTGCCTGCATCGAAGCCATGCGCGAGCTACTGCGCGGGCCATGAACAAAATTCACGTAAAGCCGAACACAAGTTCGTTTGAGAGGCGGGACAGGCGGGCGCTCAATTAGTGCAATTGCACCTAATTGGAGATTCGAACATGTCCCCTCTTTCCTTCCCGATTGCCGCCGTTCCGCTTTCCGTATGGGCTGCCGCCAGCCACGTGGCGCCCGGCCTGGTGGCGCCGTTCTTTCGACGCATGATGCTGACGCCGCGCCGCGCCGCGACGTGCGGCCGGCGCCGCGCCTGGAGCTGCCTGAGCCCGATGAGCGTATCGATCTCGGCGAGGGGCTGGTGGCTTGGCGCTGGGGCGCGGACGATCCCGACGTGCCGGTTGTGCTGCTGGTCCACGGCTTCGAGGGCCATCGAGGGCAGTTCGGGGCCATGATCGACGCCCTGCTCGAGCGCGGCTATGTGGCCGTGGCGCTCGACGTGCCGGCGCACGGTGAATCTGCGGGCGACGAACTGACGGCTGTGAAGTTCATTGCCGCCCTCGAGCGCGTGCTCGATCACCTGAAGTCCGTGCATGCCGTGATCGGACACTCGATGGGGGCGGCGATGGCGCTGCACACCCTGGCCGCGCGACTGGGCAAGAAGAGGGGAGGCGCACCGCGCGCGGCACTGATCTCCGCGCCGTCGGCGCTGGGTCGCGAGTTGCGGCGCTTCGCCAAGTCGGTCGGCCTGTCGAACCGCGGCACGCGTGCCTTCATCCGGTCG
>CAYZQZ010000495.1:0-3246 GCA_964480235.1 uncultured Reyranella sp.
ACTGTTCGCCAGGGAAGTGATGCCGGAGTTCCATGCTGCCGAGGCCGAGCACGCGCAGTGGAAGGCCAAGGTGCTGGCGCGCGAGATCGCGCTGGAAGACCTCGACACCACGCCCTACGACATCTTCAGTCACCAGAACGAACACATCGTGCGGCTGACGCCCGAGCAGCTGAAGCAGAAGATGGCCGAGAAAGAAGCAGCGGCCAAAAGAGCGTCCTGAGCACAGCGACGGACCCGGTGCGTCACGTTCCCGTCCTGATTGCCGGAGGCGGGCCTGTCGGCATGACGCTGGCCCGGACGCTTGCGACGTTCGGTGTGCGCAGCCTGCTGGTCGAGCGCCAGCCCTCGACGACGCGGCATCCGAAGATGGACATCACCAACGGCCGCTCGATGGAGTTGTTCCGGCGCATCGGACTGGCCGACAAATTGCGCGCCGTGGCGGTGCCGGAGCAGAACAATTTCGACGTCTCCTGGATCACCACTCTGGTGGGGGGCCGCGAATTGCACCGCTTCCGCTATCCGTCGGTGGCGGAGAAGCGCGCCGAGATCCTGGCGTGCAACGACGGCACGCAACCGCGCGAGCCCGCCATGCGCGTCTCCCAGGTGATGATCGAGCCCGTGCTGCGCGACTCGATCATCGACGATCCTCTGGTCGACGCACGCTGGGGTGTGGCGTTCGAGGGCTTCACCCAGGACGATCGCGGCGTCACCTGCACCCTGCGCACCGTCGCCACCGGCGCGACGGAGCAGGTGCGTTGCGACTATCTCGCAGGCTGCGACGGCGCCAATTCGATCGTGCGCGAGACGCTCGGCATCGGCCTCTCGGGCAAGGCCAACATCGCGCACCGCTACATGGTGCATTTCCACTCCGAGGCGCGCCCTGTGCTGCAGGCCTACGGCGTCGCCTGGCACTACCAGAGCGCCCTGGGGACCCTGATCGCGCAGGACGACCGGGACACCTGGACCCTGCAGATGCGCATGCCGACCACCTCCGATTTGAGTGGTCCCGAGCCGGACCCAAACGCCGTGCTCAACGAATGGGTCGGCACGAGCGCCTTCGCGCGCAGGATCCTGGTCGCCAATCCGTGGTTCACCAACCTGCTGCTGGCCGACCGCTACGCGCAGGACCGCGTCTTCCTGGCGGGCGACTCGGCGCACCAGTACATCCCGACCGGCGGTTACGGCATGAACACCGGAATCGGCGATGCGATCGATCTTGGCTGGAAGCTCGCTGCCGCGCTCAAGGGGTTCGGCTCGACGAACCTGCTGGCCTCCTACGAGCGCGAGCGCCGGCCGGTCGGTTACCGCAATCGGCTGGCGTCGGAGCGCCACACCGGCGTGCGCATCGCGATCGCCGAACTCTATCAGAGGGAGCGCGATCTCGACCGGCTGGCGCGCGGCATCGCGGCGCTGGGCAATGCCGAGAACGAGAGCTGGGGCGTCGAGTTCGGCTATCGCTACGACGGCGTCGAACCCGACCCGCTCCGTTACGAGCCCACGACCGCGCCGGGGGCGCGCCTGCCCAGCGTCGTGCTGGCCGACGGCACGTTCCTCTACGATCACCTCGGTGCGTGGTTCACCGTCCTGTGCTTCGGCGGCGCCGATCCCTCGCCCCTGATCGACAGCTCGCCCGCGCCGCTCACGACGGTCATGGTCGACGATCCTGCGGTCGCGGCGATCTACGAAGCGAAGCTCGTGCTGGTGCGTCCCGATACGCACGTCGCCTGGCGTGGCGACGCGTGCAGCGACGGCCGCGCAGTGTGGCGACAGGTGCTGTCATGAGGGTCGCGATCATCGGCGGCGGTATCGGCGGGCTGTCGGCGGCGCTGCAGCTGCTGCGCGCCGGGATCGACGTCCATGTCTACGAGCAGGCGCCGCGTATCAGCGAGATCGGCGCCGGCATCCAGATCAGCCCCAACGCCTCGCGGCTGCTCCATCGTCTGGGTCTGCGCGCCACGATGGACCGGGTCGGCGTCTTTCCGCAGGCGATCCACCAGCGCCGCTGGAACGACGGCCGCACGCTCCAGCGCGCTCCGCTCGGACCCGAGGTCGAGCGCACATTCGGCGCACCCTACTATCACTTCCACCGCGCTGACCTCGCCAACCTGCTGGCCGACGCATTGCCGGCGGAGCGGGTGCACACCGCGCACCGGCTGGCGGGTCTCGAGGAAACAGCCGATAAGGTCGTGGCACGGTTCGACAACGGCGCCACGGCCGAGGCCGACGTGCTGGTCGGCGCCGACGGTATTCATTCGAAGGTGCATGCGCTGGTCTTCGGGCCAGAGAAGGCGCGCTTCACCGGCTGCGTCGCCTGGCGCGGGCTGGTGCCGGCGGACAAGGTCCGCGCGCTCGACATCGAAGTCGCGTCGCACAACTGGATGGGGCCGGATGGCCATGTCGTGCATTACTGGGTGGGCGGTGGCCGCTTCATGAACGTGGTCTGCGTCACCGAGCATGGGCAATGGGCCGAGGAGGGCTGGACCGTCCCCGGCAAGGTCGAGGAGGTGGCGGCGCGCTATGCCGGCTGGCATCCCACGGTGCGCGGACTGATCGCGCTGTTTCCCGAAACCTTTGTGTGGGCGCTGCACGACCGCACCGAGCTGCCGCACTGGACGCGCGGGCGGATCGCGCTGCTGGGTGACGCCTGCCACCCGATGCTGCCCTTCATGGCGCAGGGCGCCGCGCAGTCGATCGAGGACGGTGCGGCGCTTGCCGCGCTGCTGGCCAGGATGCCCGATGCACCGCAGGAGGCATTGAGGCGCTACGAAGAGGTGCGCAAGCCGCGCGCCACCCGGCTGCAACAGGCTTCGGCGAACAATCGCGTGCGCTTCCATCTTCACGACGGGCCCGAGCAGCAGGCGCGCGACCAGGCGATGACCACGTCCGGCGACCGCGCGATCGGCAATATCGGCTGGCTCTATGCCCATGACGCGGCGGAGGTCTGAGGTGGATCTGCTTTTTGCCGTCGCTCCGCCCGCCGAGCTCGCCGCGGTCGACCGGCTGATCCGCACGGCCTTCACGCCGTACGTTCGTGCGCTCGGCCGCGAGATCGCGTCGGATGCCTATGGCTGGTTCGCCGACGCGATCGCCAGGGGCGACATCTACGTCGCGCGCGATGGCGCGGAGATCGTGGGCGCGATCTGCACCAAGCCGTCCGCGACCGACCTCGAGCTGGCGCTGATCGGCGTCAGCCCGGCGCGGCAGAAGAGCGGCATCGCGAGCTTCATGATCGGCAAGGTCGAGACC
>CAYZQZ010000496.1:0-3244 GCA_964480235.1 uncultured Reyranella sp.
GCCGCGCGCCAGTTTGGCCACGCCCTCCAATTGGCGCTTCAGGGCCAGCGGGCGGGCCTGGGTATTGGGCAGGGCATCGGGCGCTTGCTGCCATGTACCGTCCGGCAGTCGTCGTTCTGAGATCGACCAGTCGCACAACCGCACGGCGCCCCTGTCGCCTTCGAGCATCCAGATATTGTGGTCGTCCTTCGTCGTCTCGCCGACAGCGCCCGCGAGAGTTACCGGCAAGGCGCCGGCCTGCAGGCGGGCGGCGATGCGCCGCTCGGACTTGCCCGCCTCGGGGAAGGACGCGTTGCCCGTCAACCCATGCAAGGGCCCGATGAGCCGTCGCGAGAGAAAGAGAAAATGCGAGACGACTTCGCGGGTGAAGCCGCCCTGTACCGGCTTGTCGAGCCAGCCCGCCGCGTCGACCTGCCACGATCGCGGCCACTTCGCGAAGCCTACTTCGATGTCGATGCGGTGCGGTATGCCGATCTCGCCTTTGTCGATCCAGCTCCGGATCGTCGCCACGGCGGGAGAGGAGGCGAAGGGGAAGTTCACGGCGCCCCGGTTGCCGGCCTCGCTCACGAAGGCGCGGGCATCGGTCACGTCGGTGGCCAACGGCTTCTCGCTGAACACGCTCTTGCCCGCAGCCAAGGTGGCCCGGGCATGACTGAGATGCGAGGCCGGCGGAGAGGCGATGTAGACGCAGTCGCTCGCGGCGATGACAGCGGCCGCATCGGCAAGCCCCGGCACCTGCGGGCAGGTCCTTGCGATGCGCTGCAAGGCTTCCGGCGCGGGGTCCCAGATGCCGCAGGCATGCACCAGGCTGGGCTCCTGCTGCAGAATCGCGTTGAGCAGGCGCTCGCCCATGATGCCGGCGCCGATGATGCCGATCGCAATGCTGCCGCTCTTCATGCGTCTGACCCGGAACTCGCCGGTCGAGCTCAGGCGTTGCCGTTCATCACGGCTTCCTGGTCGAGCGGTGCATAGAAGAAGTCGCCGGGACGGAAATCGTGGCCGAGATCGCCCAGCAGCCGGCGCTGGCGCGGCGTGCAGCGATCGAACAGCTGCTTTGGCGGACCGCCGAAATCGTAGGGCTTCATGAACATCTGACAGTAATTGTAGAGGATCGTCTTGCGGGCCTTGCCGGAGTGGTTGGGCGAGGGGCCGTGCCAGATCGCATGGGGAAAGATGTAGGCGTCGCCCGCCTTGCCGAGCAGCGGCACGGCGCCCGGCGACTTCGGTCCGGGAATGCGCTCGGCCTTGTCGGGAAACGGCCGGAGGTGACTGCCGGGGAAGATGGTGAAGTTTCCGCTGTCCGGCGCCGTGACGTCGGTCAGGAGATACATCACCTTCACGGCGAGCGGACGGCTGGTCTCGGTGACGCGAATGGTTTTCTGCGCCTCGCCGCCGTCGGTGTGGATGTAGCCGGGGAAGGTGTCGGTCGAGGCTCGGATGATCGCCTGGCTCATCGAGAACTGGATGAACGGTCCCATCAGGTCGAGGATCAGGTCGAAGATGCGCGGGCGGTCGATCAGGTCGATGAAGGCCTGGTGGTAGGGCAGCAGGTCGCGCCGGTCCATGAAGGCATCGAGGTTCTGGTCGGGCAGCTTCCAGGCGTAGTGGCCGCGCTGCAGATCCGCCGCTGCGGGCTCGTAGCCCGGCTGCGTGCGCACCTTGTCGAGAAGTTCGGAGTAGAAACCCACTTCCGCCGGTGAGAGCGCGCCTTCGAGCTGAAGGTAGCCGTCGACGGCCCACTGCTCGCGTTGTGCCTCGGTCAGGGTTCGGGTGGTGTTTGCCAGCATGCGTTCCTCCCTCGTCCCGGCAAAGGGACGAAGGCATGGTATCGCGAACCGGCTTCGGTGTCGGCGGCCCGTTATCGCATGGCGGCCCTGATCGGCGACGTTTCGACTGCCTTCTGCTATCGTTTGAACATCCAGTTCGAACGGGACTCCTCATGGCCTATGAATCGGTTGAAGTGCGCAAGTTGACGGGCGGCTGCGGCGCCGAAGTGCTGGGCGTCGATCTCAATACCCTGAGCAACAGCCAGTGGGCCGAGGTCCAGCGCGCCTACGCCGAGTTCGGCGTCATCTTCTTCCGCGACCAGCGACTCACGCCCGAGCAGCACATCGCCTTTGCCCGGCGCTGGGCGCCGATCGACATCAACCGCTTCTTCACGGCGGTCGAGGGTCATCCCGAGATCGCCGAGGTGCGCAAGGAGCCGGAGCAGAAGACCAACATCGGCGGCGGATGGCACACAGACCACAGCTACGACAAGGCGCCTGCCATGGGCTCGGTCCTGCTGGCGCGCGAGTTGCCGGAGGAGGGCGGCGATACGCTGTTCGCCAACATGTACCGGGCCTTCGAGACCCTCTCGCCCGGCCTGCAGAAGACGCTCGAAGGCCTGAACGCCGTGCACGGCTCCGCGCACATCTTCGGCGCCAAGGGCTATCACAAGAGCCAGGCGGAATCGGCCGAGCGCTTCAAGAACGCGCATCTGGTCGGCGACGACGTCGTGCATCCCGTGGTGATTCGCCATCCGCTGAGCGGCCGCAAGGCGCTCTACGTCAATCCGGGCTTTACCTTGCGCTTCGACGGTTGGTCGGCAGACGACAGTCGTCCGCTGCTCGAGCATCTCTATCGTCACGCGACGCGGCCGGAATTCACCTGCCGTTTCCGCTGGCGTGAGGGTTCGATCGCCTTCTGGGACAATCGCGCCACCTGGCACTATGCGGCCAACGACTACCAGGGCGAGCGCCGGCTGATGCACCGCATCACGATTTCCGGCTGCGAACTGGCGGCGGCCTAGTTCTTCTTTGGCAGATTGACGAGGCCGGTCATCAGCAGGCGGGTGGCGAACTCGGTCGCCTCGTCGGGATTTACCGGATCGCGCGTCGTCATGACGACCGAGATCTCGAATACGATACCGGTGATCGCGGCCATCAGATAGGCGGCATCGACATCGGGCAGGATGCCTCGCGCGATCGCGCTCTGGATATCGCCGGCAAAGGCGTCGGCGAGGTGGCGCAGGTCGGGCTTGTCGAACAGATTGCGGATCGGCGTGACGTTGTTGCGGCCGAACGCCAGAATCTCCGGATCCTCCGCGACGTAGTGCAGGTAGGCGGCGCAATGGCGACGGATGAATTCCTCGGCCGTCGTCGCCCGGGCGCGGCCCTCGCGGTGGCGCGCCAGCAATTCGCCGCTCATCTCGGCGATCACGGCGCTGAAGATTTCTTCCTTGTCCTTGAAGTAGTTGTAGAAG
>CAYZQZ010000497.1:0-3244 GCA_964480235.1 uncultured Reyranella sp.
CGGCTGTCGGGCGCGAAGCCCAGGCGAAAATCGTCAAGCGTAGCGTCGGACAGGCCACGGCCGCGCAGATAGTCGAGGCCCTGCCGGCCGACCGGCAGGCGCAGCTGCTTTTGGAACCAGTTGGCGGCCATCTCGACGACCTGCTGCAATGTCGAGGCACGCTCTGCGCGCTCGCGCTCCTGCGGGGTGGCGCGCGGCACCGGCAGGTTGGCCTCACGAGCGAGCTTCTCGACTGCATCCGGGAAGCCCAGGCCCTCGGTCTTGGTCACGAAACTGATTGCATCGCCGTGCTCGCCGCAGCCGAAACAGTGGAAGAAGCCCTTCTTGTCATTGACGGTGAAGGACGGCGTCTTCTCGTTGTGGAAGGGGCAGAGGCCGGCATATTCCGAGCCCGAGCGACGCTTCAGCGACACCTTTCGGCCGACGACATCGGACAGGCTGATGCGCGCACGCAGTTCGTCGAGGAAGCCCGGGGGGAAGGCCATGCCATAAGATGAAGGTAGGCGGCCCGCGATGCCACAACCGATCAGAGCGGGCGAGTCTGGATAAGCGGGATAACCCGTTCTAGACGGCTCTCCTGCGCCGTTTATGCGCTGGGGACTTGCGGTTGGCGATGGCGGCGATGCCGCGTTCGACCCACCTCTTCAGGCTCGCATGGCTGCGATAGGCCTCGGGCATCACGCGCACGAAGCTCGTCACCCTCCGGCCGGCCATGACCATCGGCTTTACGTGGGTTTGCGAAACCAGGCGAGGTTGCTCGTCCGGCTCGACCCGCACCATGAGGCCGCCACGTCCGCTCACGACACAGCACATGCCGCCCTTCACCATGAAGACGAGGCCACCCATCATCTTGCGCTCGTAGACGTCGGCGCGATCCGCCAGCAGATGGCGCACGCGTTCGGCGGTCTGCAGGTCGTAGGCCATGGCTGCCGCTACAGGATCAGCCGGTGAGGGCCTTCTTGACGGCCGACGACGCCTTGGCGAAATCCATCTGCCCGGCGTACTTGGCCTTCAGTGCCGCCATCACGCCGCCCATGTCTTTGACGGTCTTGGCACCGGCGGCGGCGATCGCCTCCTTCACGACGGCATCAACCGCGGCGTCGTCCATCTGCTTGGGCAGGAAGCGCTCGATCACGGCAATCTCGGCCTTCTCTTTGGCCGCGAGTTCGGGTCGATTGCCCTTCTCGTAGAGGCTTATGGATTCGTTGCGTTGCTTGATCATGCCCTGCAGCATCGAGAGGATCTTGTCGTCGGCCACGCCCTCGCGGTTGGCCTCAGTGCGGCTCGCGATATCAACTTCCTTGAGCTTGGCCAGGATCAGGCGCACGGCACCGACCGCCTCCATGTCGCGGGCGCGCATGGCATCCTTCAGCGCCTCGTTCAGCTTGTCGCGCAGCATCGATTCTTTCCTTCGGGCCGAAGAGCGGAAACTAATCGCCTGCGGCGTTGTTGGCAAAGCAAATAAGCTGTTGATATCACTGAGGAATTATCCCCTCGCCGCGCCTTGATTCTCTGTTGTCGCTTCGTTACAACCCGCGCGGTTCGCAGGTCGCCTTCCCTATGTCGGGGAGCGGCGCCCGCCGGGCCTGACGAACGGAACATCAATCATGACCTCAGCAAAGACCGCCGGCGCCGATAACGCCGCGCCGCGTTGGGCCACGGCCGCGCTGGTGCTGGCCGACGGTTCCGTCTTCTGGGGCAAGGGCGTCGGGGCGCCGAAGGCCGCCGTCGGCGAAGTCTGCTTCAACACCTCGATGACCGGCTACCAGGAAATCATCACCGATCCGAGCTACGCCGGCCAGATCATCACTTTCACCTTCCCGCATGTCGGAAATGTCGGCACCAATGTCGAGGACATCGAGAGCGTGAATCCGGTGGCGCGCGGTGTCGTGTTGCGCGGGGACATCACGGAGCCCGCCAACTGGCGGTCCGCGCGCCCGCTCGACGAGTGGCTGCGCAACCGCAACCTGCCGGGCATCTGCGGCGTTGACACCCGCGCGGTGACGCGGCGGGTCCGCGACGGCGGCGCACCGAATGGTGTGGTCGCCCATCATCCCGACGGCAAGTTCGACATCCCCGAGTTGGTTAAGATGGCGAACGACTGGCCGGGTCTCGAAGGTATGGATCTCGCCATCGAGGTCACGACCAAGCAGAGCTACGGCTGGGATGAGACCACGTGGACGCTGGGCAAGGGTTATGGCCGGCTCGACAAGCCGCGCTACCATGTCGTGGCCGTCGACTACGGCGCCAAGCGCAACATCCTGCGCTGCCTCGCGAACACCGGCTGCAAGGTCACAGTGGTGCCGGCCAACGCCACGGCCGACGACATCCTGCGTCACAAGCCCGACGGCGTATTTCTGTCGAACGGGCCGGGAGATCCGGCGGCGACCGCGCACTACAGCGTCCCGGCTGTGCAGGCGGTGCTGGACAAGAAGGTGCCGCTGTTCGGCATCTGCCTCGGCCATCAGATCCTGGCACTGACGCTCGGCGGGACGACGAAAAAGATGGACCGGGGGCACCGCGGGGCCAACCAGCCGGTGAAGGACCTCACGACCGGCAAGGTCGAGATCACGTCGCAGAACCACGGCTTCTGCGTGATGCCCGAGAGCCTGCCGAAGAACGTCGAGGTCACTCACGTCTCCCTGTTCGACGGATCGAACGAGGGCATCCGCTGCACCGACAGGCCGGCCTTCTCGGTGCAGTATCACCCCGAGGCCTCTCCCGGGCCGACGGACAGTCATTACCTCTTCGATCGTTTCGTCGAGATGATCGACAAGAGCAAGGGCGGCAAATAACGAATGCCCAAGCGTACAGACATCAAGTCCATCCTCGTGATCGGCGCAGGGCCGATCGTTATCGGTCAGGCCTGCGAGTTCGACTATTCAGGCGTCCAAGCCTGCAAGGCGCTGAAGGACGAGGGCTATCGCGTCATTCTGATCAACTCGAATCCGGCCACGATCATGACCGATCCTGGCTTGGTCGACGCGACCTATATCGAGCCGATCACGCCTGACATGGTCGCCAAGATCATCGAGAAGGAGAAGCCCGACGCTATCCTGCCGACCATGGGCGGGCAGACCGCGCTCAATACCGCGATGGCGCTGCACCGCGACGGACGGCTGGCGAAGTACAACGTCGAGCTGATCGGCGCCAACGCCGAGGCGATCGACAAGGCAGAGGATCGCCTGTTGTTCCGCGACGCCATGACCAAGATCGGCCTCGAGTCGCCGAAGAGCCAGGTCGT
>CAYZQZ010000498.1:0-3241 GCA_964480235.1 uncultured Reyranella sp.
TCCAGGTAGCAGGCCTGGTTCTGCTGGTCGCCATGATCGGCGCCATCGTGCTGACCCTGCGCAGCCGGCCGGGTGTGCGTCGCCAGCGGGTCAGCGACCAGCTCTACCGGCCCAAGGAAGACGCGATCAGCGTCGTCAAAGTGCCGACGCGGGGAGGGGTCTGATGCTCACCATCGGCCTCGGCCACTACCTGGCGCTCGCCTCGCTGCTGTTCACGTTCGGCGTGTTCGGCATCTTCCTGAACCGCAAGAACGTCATCGTCATCCTGATGTGCGTCGAGCTGATGCTGCTCGCGGTCAACATCAACCTGGTGGCGTTCTCGGTGTTCCAGGGCAACGTCGTGGGCCAGGTCTTCGCCATGCTGGTGCTGACCGTCGCCGCCGCCGAGGCCGCGATCGGTCTCGCCATTCTGGTCGTCTATTTCCGAATCCGCGGCACTATCGCGGTCGAAGACATCAACGAGATGAAGGGCTAGGGGCGGGCGCGTCATGGATCTTGCCATCAAGCTCATCGTCCTGCTGCCCCTGGTCGCCGCCGCCATGTCCGGCCTGTTCTGCCGGGTGATCGGCGACCGCCCGGCCCAGATCGTCACCTGCGCGGCGCTGCTTATCGCGGCGGCGCTGTCGATCTTCGTTTTCGTGAAGATCGGATTCGGTCCGGAGTCGGCCAAGCTGGTCGTGGTCAAGCTCTTCACCTGGATCGACTCCGGCACGCTCGACGTTGCCTGGGCGCTGCGGGTCGACACGCTGACTGCTGTGATGCTGATCGTGGTCACCGGCGTGTCGTCGATGGTTCACGTCTACTCGGTCGGCTACATGGCCGAGGATCCGTCGATCCCGCGCTTCATGGCCTATCTCAGCCTGTTCACCTTCTTCATGCTGATGCTGGTGACGGCCGACAACCTGGTGCAGCTGTTCTTCGGCTGGGAAGGCGTGGGCCTCGCGTCGTACCTGCTGATCGGTTTCTGGTACGACCGGCCGTCGGCGAATGCCGCGGCAATGAAGGCGTTCATCGTCAACCGCGTCGGCGACTTCGGCTTCGCGCTCGGCATCTTCGCGGTCTGGATGCTGTCGGGTTCGGTCGGCTTCCACGAGATTTTCGCCAAGGGCCCCGAGATGGCGGCCATGCGGATCAAGTTTCTCGGCATGGACCTGCCGGCGCTCGAGACCGCCTGCCTGCTGCTGTTCGTCGGCGCCATGGGCAAGTCGGCCCAGCTTGGCCTGCACACCTGGCTGCCGGACGCGATGGAGGGCCCGACGCCGGTCTCGGCGCTGATCCATGCCGCGACCATGGTGACGGCCGGCGTGTTCATGGTCTGCCGGCTCTCGCCGCTGTTCGAACTCGCGCCGGTGGCGGGTCAGGTCGTGACGCTGATCGGCGCGGCGACCGCCTTCTTCGCGGCCACGATCGGTCTCACCCAGTTCGACATCAAGCGCGTGGTCGCCTACTCGACCTGCAGCCAGCTCGGCTACATGTTCTTCGCCGCCGGCGTCGGCGCCTATTCTGCGGCGATGTTCCATCTCATGACCCACGCCTTCTTCAAGGCGCTGCTGTTCCTGGGATCGGGCTCGGTGATCCACTGCCTGCACCACGAGCAGGACATGCGGAAGATGGGCGGCGTGAAGGAGAAGGCGCCGCAGACCTTCTACCTGATGTGGATTGGAACCCTGGCGCTGTCCGGCATTGGCGTGCCGTTCATCCTTGGCCACGGCATCGGCTTCGCGGGGTTCTATTCGAAGGACGCCATCCTCGAGGCGGCGTTCGGCGTGCACACGTCGGTCGGCACGATCGCCTACTGGCTGGGGATCATCGCGGCCTTCATGACGGCGTTCTATTCGACGCGCCTGATGTTCATGACCTTCTACGGCAAGTACCGCGGCGACCATCACACGTGGGACCACGCCCACGAATCGCCGCCGGTCATGCTGATTCCGCTCTACGTCCTCGCGGCGGGCGCGCTGCTGTCGGGTTTGGTGGCGGTCGGCTGGTTCGTCGGTGCCGACTGGGAGCATTTCTGGCGGCACGCCATCGCGGTCAAGTCGACGGAGTCGGTGATCCATCACATGCACGAGGTGCCGGTGTGGGCCAAGCTGCTGCCGCTGGTCATGGGCGTGGCCGGCATCGCGCTGTCCTATGTGTACTACGTGGTGCAGCCCGATTTGCCGGGCCGCACGGTGGCGGCCTTCCGTTCGCTGCACGCGCTGTTCTTCAACAAGTGGTACTTCGACGAGCTCTATGACGCGATCTTCGTGCAGCCCGCGCTCGCGATCGGCCGCTTCTTCTGGAAGAAGGGCGACGGCGCCACGATCGACGGGCTGGGTCCCGACGGCATCGCTGCGCGCTCGCTAGATCTCGCGGGCGTACTGAGCCGCTTCCAATCCGGGTATCTCTACCAGTACGCCTTCGTCATGCTGCTCGGTGTGGCGGCGGTCGTGACCTACTTCGTGCTGCAGGTGAAATAGGTCCGATGTCGAACTGGCCGATCCTTTCCCTCGTCACCTTCCTGCCGCTGGTCGGCGCGCTGTTCTGCATGGTCGTGCAGGGCCCGAAAGAGGCCGTCGACCGCAATTGCCGGAGCGCCGCACTCATCACCTCGCTGGTCACATTCGTGATCTCGCTGCTGTTGTGGGTGCGCTTCGACCCGACCAAGGCGGGCTTCCAGTTCGAGGAGAAGCTCGCCTGGGTGCCGGAGCTGAACATCGGCTATCACGTCGGCATCGACGGCATCTCGCTGTTCTTCGTGCTGCTGTCGACGCTGTTGACCCCGATCTGCGTGCTGGCGAGCTGGGAAGCCGTCCAGAACAGGGTCAAGGAATACATGGTGGCGTTCCTCGTGCTTGAGACCTTCATGGTCGGCATGTTCTGCGCCCTCGACCTCGCGCTGTTCTACGTCTTCTTCGAAGGCGTGCTGATCCCGATGTTCCTGATCATCGGCGTGTGGGGCGGCAAGCGGCGCGTCTACGCGGCCTTCAAGTTCTTCCTCTATACGCTGCTCGGCTCGGTGCTGATGTTGCTGGCGATCATCGCCATCTACTGGCAGATCGGCACGACCGACCTTCCGACCGCGTTCGAGAAGCTCAACCTGCCGTTCCACTGGCAGTTCTGGCTGTGGCTCGCCTTCTTCGCCTCCTTCGCGGTGAAAGTGCCGATGTGGCCGGTTCATACCTGGCTGCCCGACGCCCACGTCGAGGCGCCGACGGCGGGCTCGGTCATCCTGGCCGGCGTGCTGCTGAAGATGGGC
>CAYZQZ010000499.1:0-3235 GCA_964480235.1 uncultured Reyranella sp.
GGAACGACCCGACCTGGATCGCGGCCGACCTGCTGTCGCAGGCCGAGCACGATGTGTCGTCGCAGTCCGTCCTGGTGACGGACGATCGCGCCTTCGCCGACGCGGTGGAAAAGGCGCTCGAGGCCGAGCTCGCGACCCTGCCGCGCGCGGCGATTGCCGGCGCGAGCTGGCGCGACAACGGTGCGGTCATCCTCGTGCCCGACCTGATGGGCTGCGCACCGATCGTCGACCGCATCGCCGCCGAGCACGTCGAACTGGCGATGGAGCCGGCGCCGGCGCAGGCGCTTGCGGATCTCATCGCCCATGCCGGCGCGATCTTCATCGGCCGCCATACGCCCGAGGCGATCGGCGACTACGTCGCGGGCACCAATCATGTGCTGCCGACCTCGCGCGCCGCCCGCTTCTCGGGGGGGCTGGGCGTCGGTGATTTCCTCAAGCGGACCTCGATCGTGTCCTGTACGCCTGAATCGCTGGCCGCCCTCGGTCCGGCGGCGATGGCGCTGGCCGAGGCCGAGGGGCTGCAGGCGCACGGCCGTTCGGTGTCGGTGCGCTTCAACCGCCGGGGCTGAGGGCCGGGGTGATGACGGCCGAGACGGATCCCGGGCCCGACAAGACGCGCCGCATCGTCGATGTCGCGCTCGACGAACAGTCGGTCGCGCGGCGCACGCCGCAGGTCGAGCATGAACGCGCGGTCGCGCTGTTCGACCTCCTGGAGGCGAACGATTTCCAGCTGGTGGGCGGCGAGGCCGGACCCTACAAGCTGCATATCGGCATCTTCGAGCAGCGCCTGGTGTTCGGCGTGCACGCCGCGGACGACCGCAAGCTGCGCGACATCGTGCTGTCGCTGACGCCGTTCCGGAAGGTGGTGAAGGACTATTTCCTGATCTGCGAGAGCTACTACGCCGCGATCAAGAAGCTCGGCCCGTCGCAGATCGAGGCGCTCGACATGGGCCGCCGCGGCCTGCACAACGAGGGCTCGGAGCTGCTGCGCGAGCGGCTGGAAGGCAAGATCGAGCTCGACCTCGACACCGCGCGCCGGCTCTTCACCCTGATCTGCGCCCTTCACATCACATCATGAAGTACATCACGGCATGAGCGGTCTGCCGTCCAGCCTGCTGTTCGCCTGCAGCCAGAACTCGGTGCGCTCGCCGATGGCCGAGGCGATGGCCAAGCGCCTCTACGGCCAGTCCGTGTTCATCGATTCGGTGGGCGTGCGCGCCTCCGAAGTCGACGGCTTCGCGGCCTCGGTGCTGGACGAGATCGGCATTGACGTGCACCGCCATCACGCCAAGTCGTTCGAGGACGTCGATCCCGAATCGTTCGA
Organism: uncultured Reyranella sp.; assembly: GCA_964480235.1. Lineage (GTDB taxonomy): Bacteria > Pseudomonadota > Alphaproteobacteria > Reyranellales > Reyranellaceae > Reyranella. Next base: position 1,325 of record CAYZQZ010000499.1, read on the forward strand.
CGTGATCGTCACGCTGTCACCCGAGGCCCATCACCATGCCTTGGAACTGACCCGCAACACCGCGACCGAGGTCGAGTACTGGCCGGTGCCCGATCCCAGTGCGATCGAGGGCTCCCGCGAGATGCGGCTCGACGCCTACCGGCGCACCCGCGACATGATCCTGGCGCGGCTCAAGACGCGCTTCGGTGCACCATCGGGCCCTACGACCTAGGCAATCGTCAGTTGGCGCCGGCGTACCACGCGGTTCGCCGCGACGTGCGATGGGCCACTGGCATGTTGATCACGTCGACGAACACCGTGGCCGGACCGTCGGCGCCTGCCAGCGAGCCTTCCAGCACATGAACGTCGAAGGTCAGCGTATCGCCGTCGAGCTTCGGCGACCGCAGCACCACGACCGCGTCGAGCACCGCGTTCTTGGCCTTGAACAGCACCGACACCGTGGCGTTCGGCGGATCCTTGGCGAAGCTGTCGGGTGCCGACGACGACCATTCCTCGAGCAGATGCGCCACCATCGCATGGCCCGCCGCGCGGATCGGCCGGTCGGCGAACACGATGGCGTTGGGCGACACGCCGGTCAGCACCAGCTTCTGGTTGGCGAGCTGCGCGCCCTGGGAATTGATCACGATGAAGGACGGCACCAGCACCGGCTTCTTCGGCTGGCCGACGGCGCGGGGCGGAGCTTGCGCCCCAGCGGTGACTGTTAGGCCGGCAACGGCCACGACGGCGAGGCAGGCGGCGAGGACAGCGGTCAGGAATTTCATGGATGCGTCCTCAGTAGCAGGGCAACAGGGGCGGCTTGCCGCACTGGGGTGGGTTGTAGCCGCCGTAGCCCGGCGGCGCGGCGAGGTTCTCCGGCGGCGGCTGGTTCGGGCGGACCACCGGCGTGTCGGGCGAGGGACGAACCCAGCCGGGACCGAGATCCTGCTGCTGCTCGTAGTTGCCGACGGCTGGATAGGAATCCTGGCCCTGCGATTTGGTATCGCTCTGGCCGAGATAGGTGAAGCCGCCGGAGCCCAGGCCGAACCACACCGTGTCGATGAAGATCGCCACCGGGCCGTCGGCCTTGGCGATGCTGCCTTCCAGAACGTCGACATCGAACGCGACCTTCCCGGCTGCCAGCTTCGATGTCCTGAGCACGACCACCGCGTCACTCACGCCGGATCCGTCCTTGCGAAACACCGAAATCGTCGCGTTCGGCGGGTTCCTGGCGAAGCTGCCCGTCGTCCAGAGATCGACCATCTCCTGCAGCGGCAGGTGACCGACGGTGCGCACGGGCCGGCTGGTGAACAGGATGGCCGAGCCCGCCGCGCCGCTCAGAGTCAGCGTGCGGCCGTTCAGCTCCGCGCCCTGGGCGTTCAGCACGATCAGCGCGGCCGAGTATTTGCGCGCTGCCGGCACACCGATGATCTTGGCGCCGGGTGCCGCGACGGCGTCGGGCGGCGACGCCGGGGCCTGGCCATGCCCGGACACCGGCAACAGGAGGAAGGCAAAGAGCGCGAGGAGGCCCGCCGGCCGCAATGCAGTCATGAGCGACTTATAGACCGCAGCGAGCCTGTCGGGCAGGGGGGCGGGCAGGGGGTAATCAAGTTGACTATCGCGCGGCCGGGGCCCATTTTCCGGCCGCTTCGACCCTGTTTTTCAAACTTCAACCGGAGGCCGGATGGCCAAGGAAGATCTGATCGAATTCAACGGAGTGGTCTCCGAACTGCTGCCCAACGCGATGTTCCGCGTGAAGCTCGACAACGACCACATGATCCTCGCCCACACCTCGGGCAAGATGCGCAAGAACCGCATCCGCGTGCTGGCAGGCGACCGCGTCACCGTCGAGATGACGCCGTACGACCTGACCAAGGGACGCATCACCTTCCGCTTCAAGTAGGCGTTGAGCGCCCAGCCGAACCCGCTGGTCCT
>CAYZQZ010000500.1:0-3226 GCA_964480235.1 uncultured Reyranella sp.
ACGTGATCGCGCGCGCGCCGTGGTGCGCTGAGCAACCGACGCGCGAGCAGGTGCTGCCCAAGGTGCTGCCGGGCGCCGAGCACCTGATTTCGTATCACGTCGTCACCGAGGGCGAATGCTATGCCTCGCTGATCGGCGGCGATCCGGCGCTATCTCGACAAGTTGCCGGCCGGGCAGACCGGCTGGCTGGCCGGCCTGCGCGATCCTTATGTCGGCAAGGCGCTCTCGCAACTGCACGCGCGGCCCGCGCACAACTGGACGATCGAGGAACTGGCGCACGACGTGGCGCTGTCGCGCTCGGTGCTGGCCGAGCGCTTCAACGACCTGGTCGGCATGCCGCCGATGCACTACCTCGCGCACTGGCGCATGCAGATCGCGGCCGGTCTCCGCCGCTTCGGGGCTGCCGTTGCGCCAGCGCACGGAAATGTCGGCCCAGGGCCTGTCGAAGAGCCGGCACGAAGTCATCTTCGACTACGCCAACGTGAAGGCACCTGTTCAATGAGTCTGACGATCTACGGCATCAAGAACTGCGACACGATGAAGAAGGCCCGCGCCTGGCTCGACAAGTCCGGCAAGGCCTACGCCTTCCACGACTACAAGGTGTCGGGCGTCGACCGCGCGAAGCTTGAGAAATGGGTGGCGGCGGTCGGCTGGGAAAGACTGCTGAACCGCGCCGGCACGACCTTCCGCAAGCTGCCCGACAAGGACAAGGAAGGGCTGACGGAGAAGAAGGCGATCGCGCTGATGCTGGCCCAGCCTTCCATGATCAAGCGCCCGGTGCTGGAGAGCGGCGCCAAGCTTGTCGTCGGCTTCAAGGCCGACGAGTACCGCGCCACATTGGGATAAGCAGCGCCAACCCCAGTACCGCGCAAACTCCGCCAATCAGGAAGGCGCCGGAAAAGCCGAGCGGCGCGACCGCGAGGCCGACCACCGGGCCGGTGAGGCCGATCGCGAGGTCGAAGAACGCGGTGAAGTTTCCGACGGCGCGGCCGCGCTGCTCGGCGCTGACGCGCCGCGTCGCCTCGATGCCCATCGCCGGGAAGATCAGCGAGAAGCCCGCGCCGGTGAGGCAGGCGCCGGCGAGAGCGATCTCGGGCCGCGGCGCCAGCCACAGCAGGGCCTGGCCGACTGCCTCGACGATCAGCGACACCACGGCGACCGGCGCACCGCCGAGCCTGTCGGGCAGGCTGGAGAAGAAGGCGCGCACGGCGACGTAGCCCGCGCCGAACGCCGCAATGGCGGCCCCAGCGCTGGAAAAGACACCACCGGACCCGCCGCCGCCCGTCCAGCCCTGGGCGTGATAGTCGAGCGCCACGAAGGCCGAGATCGAGGCGAAGGGCGCGGTCGCCAGCCCGAGCACGACGCCCGGCTGCCAGATCAGGCCGAGCACCTTGTAGAAGGGGACGCGGACGCCGCCGCTGCCCGGCGCCGCCGGCAGCAGGATGGCGACGACGAGGGCGACGAGAGGTGCGGCGACGGTCAGCGCGCCGACCGCGGCAAAGCCGAACCTGGCCTGTGCCCATAATCCGATCGGTCCGCCGACGCCCAGCGCCACGAACATGGCGATGCCTTGCCACGACATGACCACGCCGGTGCGCGCCGGCCCGAGCCGGGCGATGCCCCAGCTGAGGGAGCCGGTGATGAACAGGGCCTCGCCGACCCCCATCAGCAGCCGGCCAGCCACGATCATCAGGACCGAGGCGGTGGGTCCGAGCGGCAGCGCGACCGACGCCATATAAAGGACTCCCGACAGGGCCGCCGCCGGCAGTCCCAGCAGGACGGCCTTCCGCGGACCGGCCTGGTCGGCGACCGTGCCGGCCTGGTGTCGCACCAGCACGGTGGCAGCCGACTGCAGGCCGATCACGAGGCCGACGACTAGGGGGCTGAACCCCAAGCTGTGGTGGACCTGCAGCGACAGCGCCGCGATAGGTATGCCGACCGCCAGAAACCCGAAGAAAACGATGGCGATGAGGGGCCCTTGCCCGGCCAGTACGGAGGCGGGGGCAGGAGCCTGAGTGGTCACTTGAAAACCATAATTTGTGATATATTTATCATTGTAGATCAGTGATCTATAGATCTATCTTGACGTAATAGATCAATAAGAAGAAGCTTTCTCACCCTCTGAGGATTTCTCCTATGAAGACCATTGCACAGACCAGGATTGCCGGACTGATTGTTCTTCCGATTCTTGCCCTGACCCTGTCGGGCTGTGGCGACACCTGGGGCCAGCGGGCCGTGACCGGCGGCGCGATCGGCACCGGTACCGGCCTGGCCGTTGGCGCGCTGGCCGGCTGGCCGCTGATCGGGCCCGCGCTGGCGGGCGCCGCGATCGGCGCGGGTATCGGCGCGGCGACCTCGCCCGAGGTGATGGGCAGCAAGTAGTCCATCAGCCGTCGACCGGCCGGCTGTCCGCCGGCCGGCTCAACCCAGCAGCAGCCTGAGCTTGCGGTCGAAGATGCGCAGCGCATCTTCGAGGTTGTCGGCGTGGGCCAATTTGCGCGGCCCGTTATAGACCATGTAGCCGCCGTCCTTGCCCGCGCCCGGGACCTTGGCGATGGCGAACAGCGGCTGTTCGGCGGCATGGCGGAAGATCGAGAAGATCGCCATGCCCGGCCGGAAGTCGATGGCGTAGTCACGCCACTCTCCGGAAGCCACACGCAGGCTGTAGAGATTGAGCAGGCGACCGAGCTCGGCACGTGTGAACGACACGATGCGCTTGCGCGCCTGGCGGTCAGCCAGACGGTAGAGATTGCCTATTGCGGCTTGGGTCTCGCTCATGCTGGTCCCTGAATTGTTGCAGAAGGTTCACGGTTTGCCAAACCCTGCGTACGCCGCTATGAACCGCCGCTGAAGCCGTTGAAATAGCGCAATATTCCGGGAGCTTTCGGTGTCCGATCAGGCCGCTTTTCAGGAAATCGACGACGCTGTCCGGCAGGACGAGCTCAAGGCCTGGTGGAAGCGCTGGGGCGTCCCGGTGGCGGTGGCCTGCGTCGTGGTGCTCGCGGTCACGGTAGGCGTCATGCAGTACCGGAAGTACGATGAAGGCCAGCGCGCGCTGGCCGGCGCCGCCTTCTCGGCCGCGCTGGCCAAGATCGGCCAGGACAATGCCGCCGCCCGTGCCGAACTGGAGAAGCAGGCGCAGTCGGCCCCCGAACCCTACCGTGCGCTCGCAGCCCTCGCGGCCGCCCAGCTCCGCGGCGACGCCGACGACATGCTCGACAACGCC
>CAYZQZ010000501.1:0-3210 GCA_964480235.1 uncultured Reyranella sp.
AGCGGCGCACCGGTCTCGGGCAGCGAATCCTGCGTGCCGGTCCATTCCTCGACCTCGGGTGCACCCAGGATCATCAATTCGACGCCAAAGCCGGGATCGAGTTCACCGAGCTTCTCCTCGAAGAGTCTCATCAGCCTGGGATTGTCGCGATTGGGCCGGCTGGTGCCGATCGACGTGCGGTCGACCGAGCCGTCGACGCGATAGAGCGTGAGTTCGAGCTTGCGCGCGCCGACGCTCGCCTTCTCGAACTGCCCGCACAGTGAGGCGATCAGGCGGCTGGTTGCGGCGGCGATGTCTTCGGGCCGGCCGATCGGTTCGGCGAAGGCGAGGCGGGAACGGAAGGCGGGGGGCGGCCGGCGCGGCTCGATCGGCTCGCCCGCCCTGCCCAGCGCCTGGTCGAGGCGGGTGAGCGGCTGGTCGCCGAAGCGGCGCTGCAGCGGCGCGCGGGGCAGCGGATAGAGATCGCCGATGCGGCGCAGCCCGAGCTTCAGGAAGGTTTCCAGGATCGGCCAATCGAGCCGCAGCCCGTCGACCGGAAGGGTGGCGAGAGCGTCGCGCTGGCCGTTGGGCGGGCAGTAGAGATCGGCCTGCTTCTCGGCATAGCGTGCCAGCGCCCAGGCAGCGCCTGCTGTGTCGGCCATGGCGGCGCGGCAAGTGAAGTCGTGGCGCGTCAGTCGCTGTATCAGGTCGGCCATCAGCGCGCGCTCGCCTTTCTCTCCGTCGCCGAACAGGTGGCCGCAGCCCGTGACGTCGAGCAGCAGGCCCGCATCGCCGCCGAAGCCGCCGGCGCTGCAGACCAGTGTCGCGTCCAGTTCGGCGAGAGCGGCGCCCAGCGGATCGACCGCGACCCAGGGTGTGTAGCGATCGCACCAGCTCGCGAGTTGCTCGATCAGCTTGCGGTCGGCGTCGGGTTCGATGCCGGTCGTGATCAGATCGGGAATGAGCGCGCGCGCATCGGCCAGCCGCATGTGCACGCTGAGGCCGGCGGCGCGGGCATGAGCGTTGAGCGCCGACAACCGCGGGCAGCCGTCGCGCCAGACGACGGTCGCAGCGGCTCGAGCCTGCCACTCTTCAGGCTGAGAGGCTTTCGCGCCGTGGCGTACCAAGCGATCCGTGGACAGCTTGGGGAACCACAGCGAGATGATGCGTTTCATCGTTCCACTCCAGGAGCCAGGCCGGCATCTCCTCGACCGAAGGCTTGCCGAAGCGATTGCGCCGCAGTTCGACCTGCCAGCGCGCGGCGCCCAGCGTTTCCATACCGCGCGCTTGCCGAGACGGTGCCGACGCGACGCGCCAGCGCGTCGTACAGACGCTTTGCGGCGGTGCGGGCTCGGCGCGCAACAGCAGCGCCGGCACGCCGTTCTTCTCCGCGGCGAGGGAGAGGCGACGGCCGGCCGTCGCATCGGCGGCACGTGTCTCGCCCACGACGGCGGCGATGCCCGGTGTGCGCAAGGCCTCTTCCATCGCCCAGAAGAGATCTTCCGCAGCACCCGCCGTGACCATCAGCAGGCGCGCCGGATCGAACCATTGGGCAAGAGCGGGGGCGTAGGGCGGCGCGTCGAAGACTCCGGTCGGCTGGCGGCACCACAGGATCGTTCCGGTGCCGAAGCGGCCGAGCAGGAAGGACGCGAACGCCAGTGCCGCACCGTCATGCGGCGCGACCCGGCCGGACGGTGTCGGGCCCGCCTCGACTTCGTGCAGGGCGCCGGTCAGCAGGCCGCCCTCGGGCAGCAGGGCGTCGATCTCAGGTAGGCCGAGCGGCACGGCATGGCGTCCGGCGCGCTGGGCCGAGTGGGCGCGTTCAAGGCGGCGGACCTGCTCCCGCAGCCCTGGAAGCGACAGGCCGGGAAGCAGCGGAGAAGCGATATCGTTCGGGGAAATGGCCGACATTGCCCCCTCTATTCAGGCTTTTACCGGTTGGGGATAGTTGTTCACTATTTGTTCTATTCGGATGGAACACCAGAGTCAACGGCGCGTTCCACCGTCCAAGCCGGTTCCTCTGGCACAGCGACTGCTATCAAATACCGGTATGACGATCCGTCTGACCGTGGCTGCACTGGCGGCCACTGCCTTCGCCCTGCTTGCCGGCCCGGCGCTGGCGCGCTGCTCGAAAAACCTGGTCGAGCGGGCGCTGCCGCCCGGCGTGCAACTCGCCTCGCTCGACGGTCTGGCGCTGGCGGCCGGCAACTCGCCCAATCGCGCGACGATCACTTTCCTCGGCCATGCCAGCTACATGATCGACACGCCGCAGGGCGTGCGAGCCATCACCGACTACAACGGCATCAACGGCTTCGGTCACAAGCCCGACATCGTGACCATGAACAACGCGCACACCACGCACTTCACCGACACGCCGGAAGAAGGCATCGCCTACGCGCTGAAAGGCTGGCCCGACGAGCCCGGCCAGACCGAAGCCAAGCACGACGTGCGTTTCAAGGACATGCGGGTGTGGAACGTGCCCACCAACGCCCGCGCGTGGGGCGGTGGTGAGACGCGCATCAACGGCAACTCGATCTTCATCTTCTCGATCGGCGACCTCTGCATCGCCCATCTCGGACACCTGCATCACCGCCTGACCAAGGAGCATCTCGACGAACTGGGCCGCATCGACATCGTGATGGTGCCGATCGACGGCTCGTTCACGATGGGCCAGCCGCTGATGGTCGACGTCGTCGAGCAACTGCAGCCCAAGGTCGTGATGCCGATGCACTATTGGGGCCGCTACCAGCTCGACCGCTTCATGTCCCAGATGGCACGGCTCGAGCCTGTCTTCGTCGTGCCCGACCGCCCCGTCGTCGAACTGGCCAAGGAAGAGCTGCCGGAGAAACTGACAGTGATCGCCGTCGGCGGCGCCGGCGGCGACTAGAACTCGCCCCTAGAGCTCACTCGACACGAACTGCCTGAACTCGGGAGTCCGCGGGTTGGCGAACAGCTCGGCGGCCGGCCCGAACTCCCAGACCTTGCCCTTGTGCATGAAGACCAGCAGGTCGGCGACCCGGCGGGCGAAGCCCATCTCGTGCGTCACCGTCATCATGGTCATGCCGCGGCGGGCGAGGTCTTCCATCACGGCCAGAACCTCGGCGGTGAGTTCGGGATCCAGCGCCGAGGTCACCTCGTCGAACAGCATGACCTGGGGCTCGAGCGCCAGCGATCGCGCGATTGCGACGCGCTGCTGCTGGCCGCCCGAGAGCTGCTCGGGATAGGCCGCGA
>CAYZQZ010000502.1:0-3206 GCA_964480235.1 uncultured Reyranella sp.
CTTCGCGGAAGCTCATGCGCTGCTGGATGGTCTCAACCTTGGCCTGTTCGACCTCGATGTCCGGCTTGATGCCTTCCTTCTGGATCGAGCGGCCCGACGGGGTGAAGTAGAGCGCCGTGGTGAGGCGGATGGCGCCGCCGCCGGTCACCTGCATGATGGTCTGCACCGAACCTTTGCCGAAGGTGCGGGTGCCCAGGATGATGGCGCGGCGATGATCCTGCAGGGCGCCGGCCACGATCTCCGACGCCGAGGCCGAGCCGCCATTGACCAGCACGACGATCGGCAGGCCGCCGGTCACGTCGCCCGCCTTGGCGTTCCAGCGCTGGACATCCTCGGCCTTGCGCGCCTTCACCGAGACGATTTCGCCCTTCTCGAGGAAGGCATCGCTCATCGAGATCGCCTGGTCGAGCAGGCCGCCCGGGTTGTTGCGCAGGTCGAGCACGTAGCCCTTGAGCTTGCTGCCGGCCTCTTTCTTGATCTTCTCGATCGCGTCGAGCACGCCCGAGGTGCTCTGCTCGGTGAACGAGGTGACGCGGATGTAGCCGACGTCGCCTTCCAGCCGGAAGCGCACCGACTTCACCTTGATGGTCTCGCGGGTCAGCGTGACGTCGAACGGCTCCTTCACCGAGGCGCGACGGACCGAGATCTTGATGGTCGAGCCGACCTTGCCGCGCATCCTGTCGACGGCCTCCTGGAGCGTCAGGCCCTGCACCGGCTCGCCGTCGAGGGCGAAGATCAGGTCACCGGACTGGATGCCGGCCTTGGCGGCGGGCGTGTCGTCGATCGGCGACACGACCTTGATCACGCCGTTCTCCATCGTGACCTCGATGCCCAGGCCGCCGAACTCGCCCCGGGTCTGGATCTGCATATCCTTGTAGACCTTGGGGTTCATGTAACTCGAGTGAGGGTCGAGCGAACTCAGCATGCCGTTGATGGCGTTCTCCATCAGCGCCTTCTCGTCCGGCGGCTCGACATAGTCGCGGCGGACGCGCTCGAGCACGTCACCGAACAGGTTGAGCTGCTGGTAGAGTTCGCTCTTGTCGCCGCCGGCCGGCTTGGGCGCGGCCTTGTCCTGGCCGAGGACGACGAAAGCCGGAACAGCCAGGAAAGCCACCACGGCGGCTGCGGTAGCTAGGCGGGATCGGGTCATTGAGGGGCCTTTACTGAACGTCGCCCGGCCGGCGAACCGGACGGTCGATACTGGGAGTCTCCACGTCGGGAGAGATTACAGGGCCGTCTTTGGCAGGATCAAGGCGGCGTGGCCTTGGCGCTCCAATCTATTCAGGCCGAAGCTGCCAGGGCGGCTGCCGGGGCCCTGAGCACGGCCGGGCGGCGGGCTGTGGAAAGCAGGGAATGTCCCGTCATTTCTGCAGGCTGCGCCACTTTCATGAGGGCCAGCATCGTCGAGGCAACGTCGGCCAGCTTGCCGTCTGACAGCGACTGGATCCCGGCCGGTGCATTGAACAGCAGCGCCGGCACGCGGTTCAACGTGTGCTGGGTGTGCTTCTGGTGCGTCGTTTCGTCGAACATGAGTTCGGCATTGCCGTGATCGGCCGTGACCAGCATTGCGCCGCCGGCCGTCTGCACCGCCGTCATTACGCGCCCGAGGCAGCCATCGACGGCTTCCACCGCCTTCACCGCCGCGTCGAAGTCGCCGGAGTGACCGACCTGGTCGGTGTTGGCGTAGTTCACCACGACGAGGTCGTATTTGCCCGAGCCGATCGCCTCGACGAGTTTGTCGGTCACTTCGCCTGCGCTCATCTCGGGCTTGAGGTCGTAGGTCTTGACCTTGGGCGAGGGCACCAGGATGCGGTCCTCGCCGTCGAACACCCGCTCCTCGCCGCCGTTGAAGAAGAACGTGACGTGGGCGTACTTCTCGGTCTCGGCAATGCGCAGTTGGCGCAAGCCCGCCTTCGACACCGTCTCGCCGAGGCCCATCCTGATGGCCTCGGGTGGAAACAGGGTCTTCAGGAAGGCATTCAGGGCGGCGGAATACTCGACCATGCCCAGCGCCGCCGCGAACTTCACGATCCTGGCGCGCTTGAAGCCGTCGAACATCGGGTCAAGGAGCGCGGTCAGGATCTCGCGCGCGCGGTCCGAACGGTAGTTGAACATCAGCACGCCGTCGCCGTCCGTCATGCCCTTGTAGCCCTCGATCACAGCCGGGCTCACGAACTCGTCGTCCTGATTGGCGGCGTAGCCCTGTTCGACCGCGGTCTTCGCGGTCTTCGCGGTCTTCGCCTTGGCATCGACCAGGGCATCGTAGGCCTCGGTGACTCGTTCCCAGCGCTTGTCGCGGTCCATGGCGAAGAAGCGCCCGCCGACCGTGCCGAACTTGATCGGCAGGCCGGGCTTCAGGCCCTTCTGGATGTGATCGAGGCACTCGAGTGCGCTGCGCGGCGGCATGTCGCGACCGTCGAGAAAGGCGTGGATCCAGACCGGCACGCCTGCGCCTGCGATCAGGTTGGCGAGCACCACGAGGTGATCCTGGTGCGAGTGCACGCCGCCCGGCGAGGCCAGTCCCATCAGATGGCAGGCGCCGCCGCTCTTCTTCAGGGTGGCGATGAATCCCTGCAGGTTTGGGTTCTTTGCCAGCGAGCCGTCTTCGATGGCGGTGTCGATGCGCGGCAGGTCGGGCACGGCCACCCGGCCGGCGCCGAGATTCATGTGGCCCACTTCCGAGTTGCCCATCTGGCCCTTGGGCAGGCCGACGAAGGTCTCCGACGCGTCGATCAGGCCCTGCGGGCAGGTCGCGACCAGTCGGTCGTAGTTCGGGGTGCGCGCGTTCAGGATCGCGTTGTACGGCCGGTCGGGACGGTGGCCCCAGCCGTCCAGGATGCAGAGGACGGCGGGACGCGGACGCTCGCTGCTCATTACGACGCCTTGCCCCGTGCCGGTGCGCTGCGCTCGACCGAGTTGAACTTGTTCGGGCAGTGCAGGTCGCGCGGATCAGTATTGACGTTCTGGTCCGGGATCTCGATGGCGCAGAACACGAATTCGCCGCGCGGCTCGCCGTCGATCGAGATGTTGTAGGTGTAGGTGCCCGGCGGGTCGCCCGGGATGATGCACCACGAGCGCTGCAGGACGCCGTCCTGAACCAGTTCGCGCATGCGCGTGGTGGCCTGGGTCTTGTCGGCGCTGACTTCGGTCTCCGGGCCGCGTCACGGCTGTTGCAGCCGGCGCACTCTTCGATCCGAGCGGATTCG
>CAYZQZ010000503.1:0-3205 GCA_964480235.1 uncultured Reyranella sp.
CGTTGTTCTTGCCGCCGTGCGTCAGCCGCTTGTAGTGGTTGTGCACCGCGACCGCGAGGATGCGCTTGGCCTGGTCCTGGCCAATCACATAGTCGTCGAGAATCTGGCGAATCTCCTTGGGCGACGGCACGCCGTCCTTGGATTTGACCAATGTGGTCTTGGACTCTTCACGGATGATATCCATGCAGAGTTCGACGCATTCATCGCAGATGAACACGGTCGGACCGGCAATGAGCTTGCGAACCTCGTGCTGGCTCTTACCGCAGAAGCTGCAATACAACGTATTGCGGGAATCGCCCCCGGATTTGGCGGCTGGCATGTCTGTAACGCACCTCCGCTTGGGGGGCCCGCCAACTCGCGGGCCCGCACGCAAGACTATGTTAAACTCGCCTCCCCGACAGCCACAACATCAAAATGTTGTGTATCGCGGGGCGAATGAAGAACAACTGGTCGCGGTAGCCTCAGGAAGCCGCCGCCTGGATGGTCGGGACCGGACGGTTTTCCAGCACGTCATCGATCAGGCCGAACTCCTTGGCCTCGGGCGGCGAGAAGAACTTGTCGCGCTCCATTGCCCGCTCGATCTCCTCGATCGTGCGGCCGGTATGATGAACGTACATCTGGTTCAGCCGGGCCCGCGTCTGCAAGATTTCCTTGGCATGGATCTCGATGTCGGTCGCCTGGCCCTGGGCGCCGCCAGACGGCTGGTGAATCATGATCCGGGCATTGGGCAGCGAGAACCGCTTGCCCTTGACCCCCGCCATCAACAGCAGTGACCCGGCCGAGGCCGCCTGGCCGAAGACCAGGGTCGAAATCTGCGGCCGGATGTACTGCATGGTGTCGTAGATCGCGAGACCCGACGTCACCACGCCGCCCGGCGAGTTGATGTAGAACGAGATGTCCTTCGTGGGGTTTTCGGCTTCGAGGTAGAGAAGCTGGGCGCAGATCAGGCCCGCCACGTTGTCCTCGATCGGCCCGTTCAGGAAGACGATGCGTTCCTTGAGCAGCCTCGACCAGATGTCGTAGCCGCGTTCGCCACGAGCCGACTGCTCGACGACCATGGGGACATAGTAGTTATTGTAGACTTCCAGCGGATCGCGGTCGCGCGTCATCCCGTGGTCCTTTCGTGACATTCGCCTAAAGGTGGCAGCGCGGACGGCCCGGTTCAAGACCGCGCCGTTCCGCACCGGAATTTCGTGCCGGTATTCGGCACGTCGAACTACGCACGCCGTGCGCGCGGATCAGGAGGCCTTGGCCGCCTCGCCGCCCTTTTCTTCTTCTTCCTCGGCTTCGCGGGCCGCCTTCAGAAGCTCGTCCGGCGTCACGGACTTGTCGGTCACCTTGGCCAGTTCGAGGATGAAGTCGACCGTCTTCTCTTCGAAAATCGGCGCGCGCAGCTGTTCCTTGAGCTGTGGGTTCTTGTTGTAGAACTCCAGCACCTGGCGTTCCTGGCCGGGATAGCGCATCGCCTCGCGCATCAGCGCCTGGTTCAGCTCCTCCGGCGTGACGTCGATGGCGTTGGAGCGGCCGACATCGGCCAGCAGAAGACCGAGGCGCACCCGCCGCTCGGCAATCTCGCGGTACTCCTTCTTCATCTTCTCTTCGTCGTCCTCAAGCTTCTGGCCGGCCTTCTTGGCTTCCTCGATGCGCTGCCAGATCGCGCCGAACTCGCCCTCGACCAGACCTTCCGGCACCTGGAACTTGTGCGCGTCCGCGAGCTTGTCGAGCAGCTGGCGCTTCACCATCGTGCGCGACACCTGGGTGTAATCCTGGCCAATGCGGTCGCTAACCGCCTTGCGCATCGCCTCGAGGTTCTCGAAATTGTTCTTCTTGGCGAGCTCGTCGTCCGCGGGCTTCTCCACGAACTCGAGCACTTCCTTGATCGTGCACTTGAAGACCGCATCCTTGCCCGCGAGTTCGGCTGCGCCGTACTCCTTCGGGAAGGTCACCTTAACGTCGACCGTCTTGCCGGCCTCGGCTCCGATCAGCTGGTCCTCGAAGCCCGGGATGAAAGAGCCCGAGCCGATTTCCAACACGTAGTCCTGCGCCGTGCCGCCGGGGAATTCCGTGCCGTCGACCGAACCCACGAAGTCGAGCTTTACCGCGTCGCCCTTCTGGGCCGGACGCGCCGGATCGACCGCCTTCTGCTCGCGATTGGCCTTGGCAATGCGCGACAGCGCCTCGTCGACGTCCTTGGCCGGCACATCGGCCTTCAGGCGCTCGAGCTCGATGCCCGAGAAGTCGAGCTTGCCGATTTCCGGCAGCACTTCGATCGCGACTTCGAACTCGACGTCCTTGCCCTCTTCCAGCGTCTTGAGATCGACGCGCGGCTGCATCGCGGGCTTGAGACCACGATCCTCGATCGCCTTGGCCGTGCTCTGGTTGACCGCCGCCTCCAGCGCCTCGCCGTACAGCGCCTGGCCATATTGCTTCTTGAGCAGGCCGACCGGCACCTTGCCCTTGCGGAAGCCAGGCAGCTGCGCGGTCTGGGCGAGCTCGCTCAGGCGCTCGTCGACCTTGGCCGACAGATCGCCCGCGGGGAGCACGATCTTGAATTGCCGCTTGAGCCCTTCGGCCGAGAGTTCCGTAACTTGCATTGTCTCACTTCCATCTTCTCTGTCTGGTGCGGGCGGAGGGACTTGAACCCCCACGCCTTGCGGCACGAGAACCTAACTCTCGCGTGTCTACCAATTCCACCACGCCCGCCCGACGCGGCCCTCCATCTACCATTTTCGGGGCCTTCGAGCCCTGGCGCAGGGCCGAATCGCGGGCCTCTTAGCCCGCGCCCGCCGAACGGTCAATTCATTGCCGATTCAAGCGCTTCCGGCAGGCCATTTAACAAGTCTTCGGCGATCAGACCGGGGTGCCGGAAGCGATAGGCGCTCTCGCCGTGCAGCCAGGCCGCCGCCGCCCCGGCCGCCAGCGGCGACGCCCCCTGGGTGACGAGACCGGCTGCGATTCCCGCCAGTACGTCGCCCGATCCGGCCGTCGCCAGGCTGGGCGGGGCGTGGACATTGATCACGGCGCGGCCGTCGGGTGCGGCCACCACCGTATCGGGGCCCTTCAGCAGTACGACCGCCCCGCTGCGCCGGGCCGCTTCGCGCACCCGCTCGACCTTGGAGGCGATCTTGCCGAGATCGGGGAACAGCCGCCGGAACTCGCCCTCGTGCGTGGTCATCAGCACCGGCCCGCGGACTGACGCGAACAG
>CAYZQZ010000504.1:0-3184 GCA_964480235.1 uncultured Reyranella sp.
ACCGGGAACAGCCGCTTCTTCACAAGTCCGCGATACTTGGTCCGGGCCGTCAGTTCCTGGCCCATGTAGCAGCCCTTCTTCCAGTCGACGCCGTTCAGCTCGTCGAAGCCGCTCTCCAGCAGCAGCGCCTTCTCGACCGGCAGGTCGCGGCTGCCGTCGGGCACACCGAGGCTGAGCCGTAGCGCGTCGTAGTCGGCGAGTGGCGCCTCGGGCAGGCCGAGCATCTTGCCGGCCTGGCCCGCCGGGGTGAGCACGCGCATGCCGAGCTCGGGCAGGCGAGGATCGACATAGGACAGGGCCCCGGGCACCGCGTTGCACTTCTCTGCGTCGGAGCCGAACACGGCGGCGACATCCATCGCCGCGCTGCGATCCTCGACCGTCACCTTCGAGCGCAGCTTGTACATGGTGAGCTTCTTGGCGAGCGCCGGCGCCTTCTCCCGCTCGGTCTCGAGCAGGAGCGTGCCGAAGCCGGCATCGACCACGAACATGTCGTTGAGGAAACGGCCCTGCGGAGTCAGCAATGCCGCCCACACCGCCTTGCCCGGTGCCACCCTGGTGACGTCGTTGGAGATCAGTCCTTGGAGAAACTCGACGCGGTCCTCGCCCGCGACGGCGATGACCCCACGGTGAGGAAGGACACTGAATCTGGGACCGCTCATGTTCCTAGAGGTGGCCGATCAACTCGCCTTCTTCAAGTGCGGGAACATGTTGAGGCGGGCGGCATCGTCCATCTCGGCCTTGAAACTGTGCTTGTTCTTGAGCGCCATAGCGCGCTGCGCGGCTGGCCGCGCCGAGATCTCGTCGAGGTGGCGCTTGAGGTGCGGCATTGTCCCGAGCGCGTCGGGGCCCAGCACGAACGGCACCAGACGCGACCAGCCCCAGGTCGCCATGTCGACCACGGTGTATTCGTCGCCCACGACGTAACGGTGCTTGGCCAGGCGGTCGTTCAGTATGTTCCAGTGCCGGGTCGCCTCGAAGGTGTAGCGCGTGACGGCATATTCCTTGGGCTCGGGCGCGAAGTTGCGGAAGTGCACGGCCTGGCCGGAATAGGGGCCGATGCCCGAGGCCACGAACATCATCCACGACAGCAGCTCGCCGCGCTTGGGACCCGACTTGGGGCCCAGGAACTTGCCGGTCTTCTCGGCGAGATAGAGCAGGATGGCGTTGCTGTCGAAGATCGGCGTGCCTTCGTCGACGATCGCCGGCACCTTGGCGTTGGGGTTGATCGCGAGGAACTCGGGCTTGTGCTGGTCACCCTTGCGCGTGTCGACCGGTACCAGCTCGTACGGCAGGGCCATCTCTTCGAGGGCGAGCGCCACCTTGGTCGGGTTGGGGGCGAGGTTGTAATAGAACTTGATCATGGCGAGACTCCTGCGATCGGGCGCCGGAGCCTACACCAGCTGCGATGCCGTCAGGAACCGTCGGCTTTGATTCCCAGGCGACGGATCATGCCGCCCAGCCGCTCGCGTTCCGAGCCCAGCCAGGCCCCGAGTTCGCCCGGGCTCATCGGCTGAGGTTCGATATAGGCGTTCTGCAGTCGTTTG
The DNA here is from genome assembly GCA_964480235.1 of uncultured Reyranella sp. Taxonomy (GTDB): domain Bacteria; phylum Pseudomonadota; class Alphaproteobacteria; order Reyranellales; family Reyranellaceae; genus Reyranella. The sequence goes on from CAYZQZ010000504.1 coordinate 1,545, forward strand.
GCGGAATCGGCGTCGGCCAGGGCCGCGTTCACCGCCTTGTTCATGCGCACGACGATCGCGTCGGAGAGGTCCTTCTGACCAAGCAATGGCAGCGACGAGCGGACCTCGATCTCCGCCAGCCCCTGCTCGGCGAGCGTGGGTACGTTGGGCAGATCGTCGTGGCGTTTCAGCCCGGCCAGCGCGATCGCCTTCAGGCGGCCCGCCTTGACGTGATGGGCGGCGAGCGAGGTGCTGATCACGCCGAGCTCGAGGCGGCCGCCCAACAGGTCCTGGATCCCGGGCGGCAGGCCCTTGTAGGAGATCGACGTGATGTCGATCCCGAACCTGATCTTGAGCTGCTCGGGCATGAGATGGCCGCCCGTACCGTTGCCCGGGTTGAGGTAGTTGAGCTTGCCCGGATTGGCTTTGGCGTAGGTCACGAACTCCGCGACGGAAGTCGCGGGCAGTGAGGGCGGCACGCAAAGCAACGAACTGCTGACGCCCAGCATGGCGATCGGCTTGAAGTCGCCCATGACGTCGAACGGCGCCTTCATCAGCAGGTCGAGCACGACATGGCCCGAAACGGTCAGGTAGAGCGTGTAACCGTCGGCCGGTGCGCCGAGCACGGTTTGGGCTGCCACGATGCCGTTGGCGCCAGGACGCGGGTCGATCACGAGAGGCTGGCCCAGTTCCCTGAGCATGGCCTCGCTGACGGCCCGGCAGCCGATATCGATAACGCCGCCGCCGGGGCCGGGCAGGACCACGCGGATCGGCTTGCTCGGCCAGGTGTCGGCCCGGATGTGGGCAGGCGCAGTGAAGGGCGCCGACAGCGCGGCGCCCAGCACGAGGCGGCGGGAGATCATCTACGCCGCGCGATGGAACGGCTTGTCGCCGCACACCGTCACGCGGTGGCCGTAGCGGCGGTGCGGGAAGTAGTCGAACATCGCGTGGTGCTGGGTCGAGCGGTTGTCCCAGAACGCCACCGAGTTCTTCTGCCACTTGAAGCGGCACTGCAACTCCGGCGTCTCGATGTGCCGGTAGAGCATCTCGAGCAGCGCATCGCTTTCGTTCTTGCGCAGCTGGGGGATACGCAGCGTGAAGCCGCGATTGACGAACAGTGCCTGGCGGCCGGTGACCGGATGTGTGCGCACCACGGGATGCTCGGCGTTGGGGAACTTCATCTCCTCGCGGTCGCTCGCCTTCACTCTGTAGTAGTGGGCCTTGGAGCTGTCGTGCAGCGCGCTAAGGCCGTTCAGCATCTTCCGGATCGGCTCCGAAAGCGTCTCGTAGGCGCGGTACATGTTGGCGAACAGCGTGTCGCCGCCGCCGTCGGGCGGAACCTCGGTCATGTAAAGGATCGAGCCCATCGGCGGCTCGAGGTCGCACGACACATCGGTGTGCCATTCCTCGCCGGCCACGTGCTTGGACTTCTCGTCTGCCTTGATCACCAGGATCTCGGGGTGCTCGGGAATGGCGATCGGCGCGTTGGGGTGCACGTGCAGCGGGCCGAAGCGGCGGCCGAAATCCTTGTGCTGGTCGATGCTCATCTTCTGGTCACGGAAGAAGATCACCAGGTTCTCCATCAGCGCGTCGTGCACTTCCTGGAACTGCTGGTTGCCGAGCGGTTTGCCGAGGTCGACACCGAAGATCTCGGCACCGAT
>CAYZQZ010000505.1:0-3179 GCA_964480235.1 uncultured Reyranella sp.
GTCCGCGCGCTCGAGGAGGCCGGCGCCGACATCGTGCGCGTGTCCTGCCCCGACGAGGACTCGACCCGTGCGCTGCGCGACATCGTGCGCGCGGCGAAGGTCCCCATCGTCGCCGACATCCATTTCCACTACCGGCGCGCGATCGAGGCCGCGGAGGCCGGCGCCGCCTGCCTGCGCATTAACCCCGGGAACATCGGGAGCCGCGCGCGCGTGCAGGAGGTCGTGAAGGCCGCGCGCGACCATGGCTGCTCGATCCGCATCGGCGTCAACGCCGGCTCGCTCGAGCGCGACCTGCTCGAGAAGTACGGCGAGCCCTGCCCCGAGGCGATGGTCGAGAGCGCGCTCGATCACGCGCGCATCCTGCAGGATCACGACTTCCACAATTTCAAGATCAGCGTGAAGGCGTCCGACGTCTTCCTTGCCGTCGCGGCCTATCAGCAGCTCGCCGACGCCTGCGACTACCCGCTGCATATCGGCATCACCGAAGCCGGCGGCATGCGCACCGGTACGGTTAAATCCTCGATCGGCATGGGAACGCTACTGTGGGCCGGCATCGGTGACACGATCCGCGTGTCGCTCTCGGCCGAGCCCGAGGAAGAAGTCCGCGTCGGCTTCGAGATGCTGAAGGCGCTCAATCTGCGTCACCGCGGCGTCAACATCATTTCCTGCCCCTCCTGCGCCCGCCAGCAGTACGACGTGATCCGCACCGTCGAAGCACTCGAGAAGCGGGTCGCCCACATCACGACGCCGATGACAGTTTCGGTGATCGGCTGTGTGGTGAACGGTCCAGGCGAGGCACGCGAGACCGATATCGGATTCACCGGCGGCGGTAGCGGCACGCACCAAGTCTATATCGCAGGCGTGCCGCACCATCGTCTGAAGGATGCCGGTATCGTCGATCATCTTGCCGAACTGATCGAGAAGAAGGCTACCGAGATTGAGGCTGCCCGCCAGCGTGACAAGGCCGAGGAAGCCGACCGACATCGCGCCGCCGCGGAGTAGCGGCGTTTCCCCGACTGTTTCCTGCGATCTTCCTTCAAGGCGATTTACCGTGAGCAAAATGCAGCCGGTGCGTGGCACGCACGATCTTCTTCCCGACGAATTCCGGCGCTTCGCGCACGTCGTCGACACAGCGCGCGATGTGGCGCGTCTTTATGGCTATCGCGAGATGGCGACACCCGTCTTCGAGTTCACCGAACTCTTCGCGCGCGGTATCGGCGAGACGACCGACGTGGTCTCCAAGGAGATGTACACGTTCCAGGATCGCGGCGGCGAATCGTTGACGCTCCGCCCGGAATATACCGCCGGCATTTGCCGGGCCTTCGTCTCAAACGGCGAATTGGCGCAGCAGCTGCCGCTGAAACTTTTCGCCGCAGGCCCGATGTTCCGCTATGAGCGCCCGCAGAAGGGACGTCAGCGCCAGTTCCACCAGATCGACCTGGAGGTGCTGGGCGCCCCCGAGCCCGGCGCCGATATCGAGGTGATCTCGGTCGCAGCCGACATCCTCGACCGGCTGGGTATCCTCGACCGCTGCGTGCTGAAGCTTAATTCGCTCGGCGACCCGGAGAGCCGTGCGGTCTATCGCAAGGTCCTGGTCGATTACTACTCTGGACACGCCGACAAGCTCTCGCAGGATTCGCGCGACCGCCTGCAGCGCAACCCGCTGCGCATCCTCGACAGCAAGGACGATGGCGACAAGGCGATCAACGCCAATGCTCCGTCCTTCGCCGACCATCTCAACCAGGCGAGCAAGGACTTCTTCACGTCCGTGCAGGACGGGTTGGCGGCGGCAGGCGTGCCGTTCGAAATCGATCCGGCTCTCGTGCGTGGTCTCGACTACTACACCCACACCGCGTTCGAGTTCGTGACGACGCATATCGGCGCCCAGGGCACCGTCCTGGGTGGCGGACGCTATGACGGTCTGATCGCCGAACTTGGCGGACCACCGACGGCCGGCATCGGCTGGGCGGGCGGGATCGAGCGGCTGATGATGCTATGCAACGAACCCAGGACGTTGCCGCGGCCGGTCGTGATCGCGCCTCTCGGGCCGGCGGCCGAGACCAGGGCACTGGGCATCGCCCGCGCGCTGCGCCGGCTCGGCATTGCTGTTGAGCAGGACTATCGCGGCAACATGAAGCGGCGCATGCAGCGGGCCAACAAGCTCGGGGCGCGCTTCGCCGTGATTCTGGGTGACGACGAGCTCGCCAAGGGTGTGGCGCAGGTCAAGGACCTCGACACCCAGTCGCAGCACGAGGTGCCGCTCGACAAACTTGCCGACGCATTGAGAGGCTGATCCGGTGTCGCTGTTGCAGAAGCTCGATCAGATCGTCGCCCGGCACGCCGAATTGCAGGCTACCCTGTCGGGCGGCGGCCTGGATTCGCAAAAATTCGTCGCGGCATCGAAGGAGTACGCCGAGCTTGGTCCGCTGGTCGAGGCGGTCGGCGAATTGCGCCGTGCCGAGCGGGAATTGAAGGAAACCGAGGCGCTGGCAGCCGATCCCGACATGAAGGCGATGGCAGAAGAGGAAGCCGCTTCGCTGAGGAAACGCCTGCCCGAACTCGAGCAGGCCGTGAAGAAGATGCTGCTGCCCAAGGACGCGGCGGACGAGAAAAACGCCATCCTCGAAATTCGCGCCGGGACCGGCGGCGACGAGGCGGCGCTTTTTGCCGCCGACCTCTTCCGCATGTACCAGCGCTACGCAGCCGAGCATCGCTGGAAGTTCGAGATCATGGAACTCTCCGATACCGGCATTGGCGGCTACAAGGAGGCGATCGCCACCATTACCGGCAAGAACGTGTTCGCGCGGCTGAAGTTCGAATCTGGCGTGCATCGCGTGCAGCGCGTGCCGGCCACTGAGGCGTCGGGCCGGATCCACACGTCGGCGGCGACCGTCGCCGTGCTCCCGGAAGCCGAGGACGTCGACATCAAGATCGACGAAAAGGACCTGCGCATCGACGTTTTTCGGGCCTCGGGCCCGGGCGGCCAGTCGGTCAACACGACCGACTCGGCGGTGCGCATCACCCACATCCCGACCGGCGTCGTGGTCAGCCAGCAGGACGAGAAGAGCCAGCACAAGAACCGCGCCAAGGCGATGAAGATCCTGCGCGCCCGGCTCTACGAACAGCAGCGCAATGCCGTTGATCAGGCGCGCGCGGCGGATCGCCGCAGCCAGGTTGGC
>CAYZQZ010000506.1:0-3171 GCA_964480235.1 uncultured Reyranella sp.
GATGCCCTCCATGAGGCAGCCGTCGCCGGCGATCACGTAGGTGAAGTGGTCGACGACATCGGCACCGAAACGCTGGCGCAGCAGTCGCTCGGCGAGCGCAAAGCCCACGGAGTTGCCCAGCCCCTGGCCGAGCGGGCCGGTCGTGGTCTCGATCCCGGAAGCATGCCCGTATTCGGGATGGCCGGCTGTCTTCGAGCCGAGCTGGCGGAAGCGCTTCAGTTCGTCGAGCGTCATGTCGGCGTAGCCGGTCAGATGCAGCAACGAGTAGAGCAGCATCGAGCCGTGGCCGGCCGACAGGATGAAGCGGTCGCGATCGGGCCAGTTGGGCTGGCTGGGATCGAATTTCAGGAACTTCGTGAAGAGGACGGTGGCGACGTCGGCCATGCCCATCGGCATGCCGGGGTGTCCGGAGTCCGCCTGCTGCACGGCATCCATGGCCAGGGCCCTGATGGCGTTCGCCATGTCGCGGTGGGCGGCGGTCTGTTCGGTCATTGCGTGCGGGCGCCGTTTGGTCACGAAAGTTGGGGTTTTTACGAAGGCGGCGGCAACATGCCGACCACCCACCAGCGCGTCAATGCGCAAAACCTCAAGAGCCGTCCAGATATTGCGGGCCTGCTCCGCCGGAATCGTCAATATGTTGACCGCTCACAGGCGCTCCACTTATCCTTCGTGGATGGAGCAAGCGCAGCCGGGCGGCCGAGAGAAGACCGTCGGCGGGGGAGCAATGTCCAAGGCGGCAACGGCCAAAGATCGCGTGGACACTGCACTCAGCCGGCTGGAGTCGATGGTCGACGAGCGCCTGCGGGCCGAGACGGCGCGTGCCGAGGACCTTGCCCGGCGTCTCAGCCGGCTCGAAAAGGACCATGACGAGTTGCGCAAGGTGGCGACGGAAGTCGAAGGCCGGCTCGAACGCGCCATGGAGTACATCCGCTCGCTGCTGGCGGCGGATCAAAACTAGCTGCCCCAGTAATGCCGCTTCTCTCTCACAGAGAGAGCGGAGTACAGTCTTCTTCCCCTCAAACGCCAAACAATGGCGCAATAACAGGAGAAGCGGACAATGCCGCAGGTTTCCATCCAGATTGCCAATCGGACGTTCGACCTTGCCTGCGGCGCCGGCGAGGAAGCACGCGTGCAGGAGCTTGCCGCCTATGTCGAGGGCAAGATCATCGAACTGCGCAAGCAAATGCCGCCCGGCACGCCGGAGATCAAGTTGCTGGTGCTGGCGTCGCTGATGCTGGCCGACGAAAGCCGCGAGGCGCGGGGCATTGCCTCGCAGGCCGAGAGCGAGCGGGCGAGCGCCAGCGACAGCGCGGAGACCCTGGCGACCGCGCTCGAGGAACTGATCACCAGCCGGGTCGACAAGATCCAGCGCAAGGTGAGCGGCGCCGCCTGAACGCGGGGTTACGCCTAGAATTGATGCATTGCGGCAGCCTTCCCGAGTGCCTAGATTCGGACCGGGGCGGATTTCTGCGCGGTGCGAGGTTCGCTTAAAACCCCGGGGCCGATAAAGATCTCCTGGGAGCTGTTCCTGGCCTTGACCGTGGTCTTGGCTACACGGCGCCCACCTGCTTATGCGGGCCTTGGAGGTTTCACGAAACCACGGCCTATCGTGGAGCCGCCCCACCTTGTTTCCCTGCGCTGATCTACCGTGGCCAGTCTGATAGATGACAAGCGTACCCTGCGCGCGGCAATGCTCGCCTGGCGGGCGGGCCTCGGTGAGGACGAGCGGCGCGCGGCGGCGCAGGGCCTGCTGGCCTCCTTCAAGCACGAGCGACCGTTCGAGACTCCCGCCGTCGTCTCGGGATTCTGGCCGATGGCCGAGGAACTGGATGTACGGCCGCTGATGATCGAATTGTTCAACGAAGGCTGCCAGCTCTGCCTGCCAGTGGTGGCCGGTAAGCAGCAGCCGCTGATCTTCCGCGCCTGGCGTCCGGGCGATTCGCTCGAGCAGGGTGTGTTCGGCACGCTTCATCCGTCGCCCAAGCGCGAGGTGCTCGAGCCCGATGCGCTGATCGTGCCGCTGCTCGCCTGCGATCGCGACGGCTGCCGGCTGGGTTATGGCGGCGGATTTTATGACCGTACCCTGCGCGGCCTGCGCGCGCGCAAACGCGTGACGGCAGTCGGCGTGGCCTTCGACGCGCAGCTGCTGCCCGAGCCGGTGCCGCACGGTCCCGACGACGAGCGGCTGGATTGGCTGTTGACCGACAAGCGCGCTTGCGCCTTTGTCTAACCGATGAAAGTTCTGTTCTGCGGCGACATCGTGGGCCGGTCGGGGCGCGAGGCGGTGACGAAGAACGTGCCCCGCCTGCGTCAGGAACTCGGGCTCGATTTCGTCGTGGTCAACGGCGAGAACGCCGCCGCGGGCTTCGGCATCACTGCCAAGATCTGCGCTGAACTCCACAATGCGGGCGTCGACTGCATCACCACCGGCAATCACGTGTGGGATCAGCGCGAGATCATTCCCTACATCGCCCAGGACAAGCGGCTGCTGCGGCCGGTCAATTTCCCACCCGGAACACCGGGTTGGGGCGCCAACCTGTTCGAGACGGCCAAGGGCCAGAAGATCGTGGTCGTGAACGTCATGTGCCGCCTGTTCATGGACCCGCTCGACGATCCGTTCCGCACGGTCGATGCCGAGATCGCCAAGTACACGCTCGGGCACACAGCCAACTTTATCCTGATCGACGTGCATGGCGAGGCGACCAGCGAAAAGCAGTCGATGGGCCATCATTGCGACGGTCGCGTCTCGGCAGTGCTGGGCACCCACAGCCACATTCCGACCGCTGACAACTGGGTGCTGCCGGGCGGCACGGCCTACCAGACCGATGCCGGCATGTGCGGCGACTACGATTCGGTGATCGGCATGAAGAAGGACGGTGCCGTCCAGCGCTTCATCAAGAAGATGCCGGGCGAACGGCTGGCACCGGCCGAGGGGGAGGGCACCTTGTGTGCCGCGTTGGTCGAAACCGACGACAAGACCGGGCGTGCCCGGGCGGTCCGGCCGATCCGGATCGGGGGCCGGCTATCGCCTGCCGGCTAGGAACCAGCATCTTGTATCCCACAGGCGGCCTCTATAGCTATTAGAAGTGCCTTGAAGTCGGTCATTGACGGCCTGGGGAAAAATCGGCATCCTTTTGATGTTAAAGGATTTTTCGCCGTGCCGGCGAACTG
>CAYZQZ010000507.1:0-3171 GCA_964480235.1 uncultured Reyranella sp.
GTCGGCAACGAGGCCTCGACCCAGTTCGGCTGGCGTGCGCTGGGCCGCGGCGGCCGGCTGGTCGTGGTCGGCCTGTTCGGCGGCACCTTCTCGACGCCGCTGCCGATGTTCGCCTTCACCGGCAACCAGATCATGGGCTCGGTCACCGGCACGCCGGCGGAGATGAAGGAGATGATGGACATCGTCACGGCCGGCAAGGCCGAGCCGGTGCCGATCATCAAGCGCAAGCTCGACGAGGCCAATGCGACGCTCACCGAGCTCAGCAAGGGCCTGATCATGGGACGCGCCGTTCTCATTCCGTGAGTCAGGCAACCCGCGCCCTCGCCCACGCTTTCGAAACCGGAGCGCTCGCTGAAAATCGGGCGTTCTTCCTGCGTGCCGAGGAACCGCCTTTTGCCGGTATCCAGTGCGAGCAGTCGCTGCGGCCGGAGTTCCTGAAGCTCAAGGGCGCCGTGCCGCGCCTGACGGACGGCACATGGCCGCTCGGCCTGGTGCTGATGACCAAGCACAAGGAAGAAAACTTCGCCAACCTCGCCCGCGCCTGGGCACTGCTCGAACCCGGCGGGACGCTCGCCTGCGCCGGCGCCAACGACGACGGCGCGGCCAGCCTGGAGAAACACGCCGCCAAGGCATTCGGCGGCGTGGGGTCGCTGTCCAAGTTCCACTGCCGCGTCTTCTGGTTCACGAAGTCAGACAGGGAGCCGCCGGCCTACTGGCGCGGCCTCGCCGGCCTGCAGCCGGTCGGCGACAGCACCTGGCTCAGCCGGCCCGGCATCTTCTCCTGGGACCGGATCGACGACGGCTCCGCCCTGCTCGCCCGCCATCTGCCGGGCGACATCGCCGGCACGGTGGCCGACTTCGGCTGCGGCTGGGGCTATCTCGCGCGCGAGCTGCTGCCCCGTGCCCCGGAAATTGCGGAAATACATCTGATCGACGCCGAGAACCTGGCGCTCGAGGCCGCCCGTGCCAACGTCACGGACAAGCGCGCCCGCTTCCACTGGCTCGACCTCACCCAGGAGGCTGCCCCCGCGACCTGCGATGCGATCGTCTGCAATCCACCCTTCCATACCGGCCGCGCCAGCACGCCCGCGCTCGGCCAGAAGATCATCGAGGCGGCATCGCGCGCGCTGCGACCCGGCGGACACTTCTACATGGTCGCCAATCGCGGCCTGCCCTACGAACTGCAGCTCAAGGCGCACTTCACCGCCTTCGAGACCCTGGCCGACAACAACAAGTTCCGCGTCAGCCGCGCCATCCGGTAGGATCGCGCCGCAATGAATGCGATCCAGCGTAAATTGGCGGCGATCCTCGCTGCCGACGTCCACGAATTCTCCCGGATGATGGGCGAGGACGAGGCCGGCACGCTGCGCGACCTGCGCGCCTGCCGCGAGATCGTCGACGGCCTGATCGCCACCCATCACGGCCGGATCTTCGGCAGCGCCGGCGATTCGGTGGTCGCCGAATTCGCCAGCGCCGTCTCGGCGGTGCTCTGCGCGGTCGAATGCCAGCGCGCCCTGGCCGACCGCAACGCCCAGTCGGCTGGTCAGACCATTGGCCGGCCGATGAACTTCCGCATCGGTATCAACATCGGCGATGTCATCGTCGAGGGCGACAATCTCTACGGCGACGGCGTCAACATCGCTGCCCGGCTGGAGGCGCTGGCTCGGCCCGGCGCGATCTGCGTCTCGGGCAAGGTCTACGAGGAGGTCCGGCGCAAGCTCGCCGATCTCCACTTTGTCGACGGCGGCGCCCGGAAACTCAAGAACATCGCCGATCCGGTGGCCGTCTATCACGTCGGCCTCTCCGGCGACGCGGCCGACGAAGCCGCAACTCCACCGCGGCCCGAGATCGCCGCGCGCAAGCCGGTGGTCGCAGTCCAGCCGCTTCGGGTCATCGCCGGCGGCGAGGAGGTGCAGGCGCTGGCCGACGGGCTGAGCGAGGCCGTGCGTGGCGCCGTTGCGCGCAGCTCGGCGCTCGCCGTCACCGCCGGCGACAGCGCCGGAGCAGACTTCGTGCTGAAGGGCTCGGTCCAGGGCGCCGGCAAGCGGGTGCGACTCTCCTACGCGCTGGAGGACGCCTCGGCACAGCAGATCTGGACCGAGCGCTACGACCGCGAGCTGGCCGACGTCTTCGACCTCGAGGACGAGATCGTACTGCGCGTCACGGCCGCCATCCGCTTCAGCGTCAAGACGCGGCTGTTCGAGCAGCTGCGCGACGCCGACGACACGACGCTCTCGGTGCCGCAGCTTCTCGACAAGGGCGCCGGCCTGTTTTCACGCTCGCGCGACCGCGGCGGCGCGGCGGCGGCAACCCTGCGGCTTGCCGTCGAGCGCGCACCGGACAGTGCCATGGCCCAGGCGATGCTGGCCTTCGCCCTGTTCCGCCTCACCGACTACGCGGCCACGACAGCGACACCGGCGCAGCGCGCCGAAATCGAGACGGCGATCGACCGCGCGATCGCCCTCGATCCGCGCAACTACTTCATCCGCACGGTCAAGGCCGTCACCCTGTACGAACTGGCGGGCGACATCGCTGCCGCTCGGGAGCAGGCGCAGGAGGCCCTGAAGGGCAACGCGAACTTCGTGCCCGCCAAGGCACTGGTCGCGATCGCCGACATCCAGACCGGCGACTTCGAGGACGGTGTGCGGCGGCTGCAGGAGGCGATCACCGCCAGCCCCGAGGATGCGAGCGACCTGCGCCACCGCCGCGAACTGGCGGTCGGCCACTGGCTGGCCGGCCGGACCGATGAGGCCCTGCGCATCGCCGGCAAGCTCTGCCGAGAACACTCTTATATGAAACGCAACGCCCTGGTGCTGGCCGCTTTGCTGGCGGCATCCGGCGACGTCGCCGCGGCGCGGCACGAGATCGCGGAAGCGCGGCGGCAAACGCCCGGCCTCAGCCTCGACACCGCCCGCCTCCCCCGCTTCGGCAACGCCGCCTCGGCCGAAAAATTCCGCGCCCTGCTGCGCGACGCGGGCCTGTAGAGGGCCCTCCTCCCCATTCAGATGGGGAGGTGCCCGCGTCTTCGCGGGCCGAGGGGTCATAGGCCTCACGCCGCAGTGCGTGCCTGCAACTCATGACCCCTTCGTCACCGTGTGACGGCGACACTTCCCCCTGTGAATGGGGAAGCAGGCTATGAGCGCACGCCGCCGATCAGGAATTCCTTGTTGC
>CAYZQZ010000508.1:0-3169 GCA_964480235.1 uncultured Reyranella sp.
ACGCCAGCAGGGGCATCGACAGCACGAGCGCAATGATGCGGGGCAAGACCAGCCATTCGATCGGATTGAGCCCGATCGTATCCATGGCGTCGACTTCCTGGTTGACCTGCATGGTGCCGATCTGCGCGGTGAAGGCGCTGCCCGAACGTCCGGCGACGATGATGGCGGTCAGCAGCACGCCGAGTTCTCGGAACATGCCGATCGCGACCGCCTCTACCGTGAATGTCTCGGCACCGAACTGCTTGAGCTGCTGCACACCCTGATAGGCGATCACAACCCCGATCAGGAAGCAGAGGACGCCCACGATCGACAGCGCCTTGATCCAAACCTCGAACATCTGCCGGATGACCGCATTGAAGCGGAAGCGGCGCGGCTGCAGGAAGGCGCCGGCGAAGACCACGACGATTTCGCCGAAGAAGGCGCAGAGACTGATCAGTTGCTGGCCGAAGTGGACCAGGTCGAGGCCGATCTCCTCAAGCCAGTGGGCGAACCAGTTGACGCGTCGCTCCTTCGTCGCGCCGCGCATGTTGGCCTTCACGACGGCGAACAGGTCGGCGTGGAGTTGATCGCGCGTGGTGATCTCGGCGGGCCCGTCGGCGCCAGCAATGGTGAGGATTTCCAGGACCCCCGCGGTGTCGATCTTGCTGACACCGCTGGCGTCGACCTGGCGAACGCTGCGCATCTTTCCGCCCTTGCGCAGGGCTTCGACCTGCCGGGCAACGCCACGCAGGCTGAAGACGGTCCAGGTGCCACCGACCACGAGTACGGACACGCCCTTGCGGTCGGTCAGTTGGAGTGTGGGCTGGGCGTCGGCCATCGAACCAGCATAGTCGATCCGGCGTTTGATGTGTCAATCACGGTGCATTGCCCGCCGGAACGCTGGCTGGCACGATCCCGGCCGGAGGAACGCATGGGCAAATGGCCGTCGCTCGACAAGCTCGAGTTGAAGAAGGGCTCAATCGGCGACAAGGAGTATGTGCGCGAGCTCCGCAAGCTGCAGCACCAACTGCTGGACCTGCAGATCCACCATCACCAGACCGGGGGCCGGGTCGTCATCGGAATCGACGGTTGGGATGCCGCCGGCAAGGGCGGGTTGATCCAGCGCATGATCTACGGGCTGGAGCCGCGCTCCACCCATGTCTGGCGCATCGGAGCGCCGACCGAGTCGGAGCAGGGCCGCCATTATCTCTGGCGCTTCTGGGAGCGCCTGCCCGCGCGCCGGAACTGGGCAGTGTTCGACCGCACCTGGTACGGGCGGGTGCTGGTCGAGCGCATCGAAGGCTTCTGCACGAAGGACGAATGGAAGCGCGCCTATCGCGAGATCAACGAGTTCGAGCGTCAGCTCGCCGACGACGGGGTGTGCATCGTCAAGCTGCTGATCCACGTCAGCGCCGAAGAGCAGAAGCGGCGCATGATCGAACGCTTGGAGGACCCTCACAAACGCCACAAGCTCGGCATCGAGGACTTCCGCAACATCGCCAAACGCAAGCTGTATCTCGAAGCCTATGACGACATGCTGGAGAAAACCGATACCGACCACGCGCCCTGGCACGTGATCGCCACGGACGACAAGAAGACCGCCCGGCTGGAAGGGCTGAAACGTCTCGTCGACACGATCGGCAAGGGCGTCAAGATCGCCGAAAACGAACTCGACCCGCGGATCGCCGAAGCCGCAGCCAAGCTCTGGGGATGGAAGCCCGGCGGTAAGAACGACAAGGACAAGTGAAAACGATGCGCCGGCTTTCCGGCCAAGAGCAGGCCCGCGCGCCCCTGCTCATGCTCCCGATGTCGGCACCGTCACGCTGGCCTCTCCACCGAGCACTGCCGCGAGCCACGGCAGTGCCTGACGCATCGCCTCCTCGAATTTCCAGGGTGGATTGATCACTGCCACGCCGCAGGCGGCGAGTTTGCCCGGCGCCATCCCCGTCACGCGTAGTTCGACGTGGAGGGCCTTCAAGCCGTTCAGGGTCGCAAGGAACTGCGCGACCGCCGGCTCATCCTTCACCGGATACCAGATCGCGTAGCAGCCGGTCGCGAACCGGCGCAGGCCGTGACGCAGGGCGCGTTGCAGACGCTCGAACTCGTCGGCCGTCTCGAACGGCGGGTCGATCAGCACCAGGCCGCGCCGCTCGACAGGCGGCAGACAGGCCCGCACGGCATGGTAGCCATCCTCCTCCCGGACCTCGATCGCCCGATCGCCGGCGAACTCGCGCTTGAGCGCCAACACGTCCTGCGGATGCATCTCGCAGGCCACGAACCGGTCGCCGGGACGCAGGCCGGCGCGGACCAGGCGCGGCGAGCCCGGGTAGTGGACCGGCCGTTGTCGGCCTCCGCCGAACTTTCGGTCATAAGCCGTGACGGCGGCGAGATAGCGTGCCACGACCTCCGGCATGCCCTGTCGCGGCGCGTCCCACAGACGCAGGATACCGCCTTCGGCCTCGCCCGTGCGCCCGGCCAGTGATCCGCCCAGGTCGTAGCCGCCAGTACCGGCATGGGTGTCGAGCACGAACAACTTCTTGTCCTTGGCGGTCAGCAGCCGCAGCAGTTCGCACAACACCAGGTGCTTCAGCACATCGGCGAAGTTGCCGGCATGAAAGCCGTGGCGGTAGTTCATGGCATGGCTATAGCATGCGGGCCGAAAGAGTACGGATTTCAGGGGAGACCGATTTGGCCACGCACGAGCTTCATTCCTCGCCCGACACCTGCCACTGGGGATATTTCGACAGCCAGTTGAAGCCCTCGCTGCGCATCAAGTCGGGCGACATCGCCACGATCCATTGCGTATCGGGCAGTCGGGAGATCCTGCCAAAGCCTCCGATGAACGTCCTGCCCGAACATCTCGAAATCCTGGGCAAGCTCACGCCGCACCTGGGTCGCCACATCCTGACCGGGCCGGTCTATGTCGAGGGTGCCGAGCGTGGCGACGCTCTGGCGGTCGAGGTCCTCGACATCAAGTTCCGCACCAACTGGGGCTGGAACGCCATGCGGCCGCTCGCCGGCACCCTGCCCGAGGACTTCCCCTACTATCGCCTGACGCACATTCCGATCGATTCCAACCGCGGCGTCTGCACCATGCCGTGGGGCACCGAGATCGAGCTGCGGCCGTTTTTCGGCATCATGGGCGTGGCGCCGCCGCCGGTCTACGGCCAAGTCGACACGATCGTGCCGC
>CAYZQZ010000509.1:0-3161 GCA_964480235.1 uncultured Reyranella sp.
GCGCGAGCGGTTTCTCAAGGCGGCGGTCTCGGCGGAGGCCAAGGCCTACAGCGAGCGCTTCGGTCAGTACGGCGGCCAAACCCTCACGATCGGCAAGGTCGTGCAGAAGTCGGGCGGCGTACAGGTCGTCGAAAGCAAGCTGAACCAGAGCAACGGGCAGCCCATCAAGATCGATTGGGAAGTGCGAAACGACCGCATCACCGACGTCAAGATCGAGGGCGTCAGCATGGTTGCCACTAGACGTTCGGATTACAAATCCTACATCAGCAATCACGGAAACAGAGTTGAACCGCTGATCGAGGAACTGGAACAGCGGGCCAAGTCCCGGTAAATTTCACGGCGGGAGGCGTTTCGAACGCACGGCCCGCCCTCTTCGGGGACGGACCGGTCGGAGGAGAGCGCCATGGATAGCGCAACCGTCAAGAACACCGCCGAGCGGAGGTCCGTGGACCCCGTTTGGACCACCATTCAGCAGGCAGCCCAGGCCGCCGCCGCGAACGAGCCGGTCCTGGCCGGCATGCTTCACGCCACCATTCTCAGCCAGTCGCGCTTCGAGGGTGCGCTGAGCTATCACCTGGCGCGGCTCGCCGGCACCACCGAGGTGCCCGCCGCGCTGATCCGCCAGATCTTCGAGGAAGCCTTCACCGCCGACCCCGAGATCGGGCTGGCGGCGCGTTTCGACATCGTGGCGGTGAGCGACCGCGATCCCGCCTGCACCTCGTATCTCGACCCGCTGCTGTGGTTCAAAGGCTATCACGCGCTGCAGACCTATCGCGCCGCGCACTGGCTTTGGATGCAGGGCCGCAAGGATCTCGCGCACTACCTGCAGAGCCGGGCGAGCGCGCTGTTCGGTCTCGACATCCATCCGGGCGCCGTGATCGGCAAGGGCATCTTCATCGATCATGGCACCGGCGTGGTGATCGGCGAGACTGCCGTGGTCGAGGACGGCGTCTCCATGCTGCACGGCGTCACCCTGGGCGGCACCGGCAAGGAGCGCGGCGACCGCCATCCGAAGGTGCGGCGCGGCGTGCTTCTCGGCGCGGGCGCGAAAGTCCTGGGCAACATCGAAATCGGTGCGTGCGCCAAGATCGCCGCAGGCTCGGTCGTGCTCGAGGCGGTACCGGCGGGCTGCACCGCCGCCGGCGTGCCGGCCCGCATCATCGGCTGCGTCGACGTGCCGGAGCCGGCGCTCGAGATGGATCAGCGCATCTGACGTTTTTCGGAGCGATCCGAAGACCTCGTCCTGAGGAGCCGCGCAGCGGCGTCTCGAAGGATGAGCAATAGGCCCAGCGCTCGTTCCCGCCAAAGGCGCGGAGATTACTCCGCGCTGATGGAGATGCGCTCCTGCGAAGCGCTCCTCAGGGTGAGGTCATTCTCTATCAACGGTCGACTCGATCGGACTATGATGGCGGCATGCCTCATCCTTTCCGCGGCCTCGCGCTGCACACCTGGACCGTCGACACCACGCCGCTGCCTGACGCGCTGGCCGCCGCCAGGTCCGGTGGCTTCGACGCCGTGGAACTGCGCCGCGTCGACTTCATGCGTCACCCCGATGCGATCGACCTGGTGCACAGCAGCGGCGTGCCCGTCGCCTGCATGGGTGTCGAGCCGGGCTGGATCTTTTCGTCCGGAGGGCCGGAGCAGGAGCGGCTGTTCGCGGCGTTCCGCGAGACCTGCCAGAACGCCGTCACGCTCGGCTGCCCGACCCTGATGAGCGCCATCGGCCCGGGCGAGGCGAGCCTCGACGATGCGGTCGCCAATATCGCGCGCGCCGGAAAGATTGCCGCCGAGTTCAGGCTCAGGCTCGCGGTCGAGTATCAGTTCCAGCATCCGGTGATGAAATCGCTCGACATCGTGCATGGCGCCGTCAAACGCGCCGGCCAGCCCAGCGTCGGCGTCCTGCTCGACGCCTATCACCTGCAACGCGGCGGCCGGCCGGGCGCGGGCTTTCGGGACATGCCCGACAGCGACATCTACTACGTGCAGTTCAGCGACGTGCCCGACGCTCCGCCCAATGGGCCGCCGCCGGTCGACCGGCTGGCGGCGGGCAAGGGAATGGTCGATTGGTCCGGCCTGTTCCGGCTGCTCGCCGAGAAGAACTACCGCGGCTTCCTGAGCTACGAGGCGCCGAACCCGGCGCACTGGAACAAGCCGGCCGCCGAGACCGCGCGCGAGGGCGCCGACGCCGTGCGGCGCCAGCTCGACAAGGCGTTCGGCTAGGTCAGAAGCTTGTCTCAGACGACCGTGATGCCGGGCGTGCCAGCGGCAGTACGGCCGATGATGGCGGTCGCCGGATAGCCCGCGGCACGGATCGACTGGGCGATCTCCTCCGCGCGGGAAGCCGTGCACGACACCAGCAGGCCGCCCGATGTCTGCGGGTCGCTGAGCAGGTGACGCTGCCACTCCGGCATGCTGGCCGGCAGCGTGACGTAATCCTTGTAGCTCGCCCAGTTGCGATGCGAGGCGCCGGTCACATGGCCCTGCTGGGCGAGCGCCGCGGCTTCCTTGAGGAGCGGCACTTTGGCCGCCTCGATCGTCACCGCAAGCTTCGAGCCCCGCGCCAGTTCCAGGGAGTGCCCGAGCACGCCGAAACCCGTGATGTCGGTGATGGCATGGACGTCCGGATTGCGCGCGAGATCGGTACCGACCTTGTTGAGCAGGGTCGTGGTCGCGATCATCTCGGGATACCCGGCCGGCGGCAGCGCGTTCTTCTTGATGGCGGCGGAGTAGATGCCGACGCCGACCGCCTTGGTCAGGATCAGCGCGTCGCCCGGCTTGGCGTCGGCGTTGCGCCGCACCTGGTCGGGCCGGCAGATGCCGATCACCGCCAGGCCATAGACCGGCTCGGGGCAGTCGATCGAATGGCCGCCGGCGATCGGAATGCCGGCCTGGGCGCACACCGCCGCGCCACCTTTCAGGATCTCGCGCACCATCTCGGTCGGGATCTTGTCGACCGGCATGCCCAGTACGGCCAGTGCCATGATCGGCTTGCCGCCCATCGCGTAGACGTCGGAGATCGCGTTGGTCGCGGCGATACGCCCGAAATCGTGCGGATCGTCGACCATCGGCATGAAGAAGTCGGTGGTCGCAATGATGCAGGTCTGGTCGTCGATCTGCCACACCGCGGCGTCGTCGGAATTCTCCGTGCCGACCAGCAGCTG
>CAYZQZ010000510.1:0-3139 GCA_964480235.1 uncultured Reyranella sp.
CTGGATCTTGTTCAGCTTGCCGTTCTGGGCGAGGCCCTCGATGGTGGTGACCTTGCGGTTGCCCACCGAGTTCAGCGGCACCTGGCAGGAGCGCGTTGCCACGCCGTCGATCAGCACGGTGCAGGCGCCACACTGGGCGATGCCGCAGCCATACTTCGTTCCCGTCATACCGAGCGTGTCGCGCAGTACCCAGAGCAGCGGCGTCCGCGGATCGGCGTTGGCCTGCAGCGATTTTCCGTTGACGTTGAGGACCGCCATCTTCAGCTCCTTCTGAAACCCATGGAACGAATTTAGCGCGCTATTCCGGAATGGCACAGCGGCTGCACTTCACGCATCCGTGAGGCGAGCGCTCGATGATCAGCCGAGCGCCGCCTCGAAGACGCGCCGGTAATTCCCGCCCAGCAGCTTGGCGATTTCGTCCGGCTTGAAGCGCGACGACAGCGCCGCCACGAGCTGCGGCAGATCGGCGTAGCTCGGCATCGAGCTGCCGCCCGGCAGTCCCATCTGGTCGGTACCGATTCCGACGTGGTCAGTGCCCGCGACGTCGACCATGCGGGCGATGTCTTCTGCATAGGAGCTTACGTTCTGGACCCGCTGGACCGGCCAGACGCCGATCACGCCACGCACCGAGACGATCGCGCGCGCGTGGTCGCTGGTGATGAGCCGCGTCCACGGATAGGGGCGGTCGCTCAGCGCCGTGTGCGACAGGATCAGCGGCTTGCTCGTCGTCGCGACGGCCCGCTTGACCAGCTCGAAAGTGCCATGCGCGAGGTCGACCACGATGCCGAGGGCGTTGCAGCGCCGGATCACCTCGGCGCCGAAATCGGTCAATCCGCCCTTCTCGGACGGCTCGGTCTGGATGTCGCCCAGCTCGTTCGGCCGGTAGTGCGTGAGCTGCAGCTGGCGCAGCTGCCAGCGCTGATAGGCCTCGTCGAGTCGCTCGATCCTGCCTTCGAGGAAGTCAGCGCCTTCGGATGTGACGATTACCGCCGGCTGGCTCGCGCGCGCAGCCCTGAGGTCCGCCGCCGTCCTTATGATCGTCAGCGACTGCCCGCGTACCAGCTCGTGGATCTTGCCGAACTGGATCTTGGAGAAATCGTAGAGCTCCCCCGGGCGCGGCGTGCGATTCGGCCGGATGCGGCCGCTCGATACGCTGATGACGGGCGAGTCAGCGACGATCGCCAGGCACATCGTCGACAGGCCACCCTTCTTCATCGGTCCGGCCACATCGAGCAGACCTTCGCGCCCGTAGCTCGCGCGAATCAGGTTGCCGGCATGGCTGTGCAGATCCACCGCCGTTCCGTCGGTCTGCGCCAACGCCGGCACAGGCAGGCAGAAGAGCGGACTGGCCGCGAGCATGGACCGGCGCGTCATGCCGCCCACCGGCCTGGCGCCGCGCAGCTGGTAGCGCCATTGCTCCGGGTCGCCGATGACGACCTGCAGCGTGCCACCGAGCTTCACTGGACCGCCGGCGAGATCGATATCTTCGGCAGCAAAGACCTCGATCACCGCGAGCGGATTGCCGGGCACACAGCCCGCGCAACAGCCGGGCTCCGCCGTAAGCAAGAAATAGTCGCCACGCTTCAACGACAGCGGCGTCGTCGGCCAGCCGGTAATTTCGACGGCCTTGCCGTGCGCTTTGTCGGCGCGCGGCCTTCCGAGGTCATGCCATGAGAGGCGCATCTACGCTCCCTGGAACGTGATGACCGGAGGCGGAACCGCCGAAGGTCTGGATCACGGGATCAAACGAGCACCCCAAGCGGGATGCGCGTGCCGCTGCACGCCCAACGCGCTCTAGAGTTTGGGAGGCGGATAATACGGCTTGTCGCCCAAGGCTTGCACGCGCTTCCAGAAGTCGGGGCCGCTCGCCTTGCCGACCTCGTCAAGGTCGGCCGCCTGCCGCCAAAGGCTCCACGACTCGGGATGCAGAGCGGACGCAGCCTCCATGTGCCGGGCGCCTTCGGCAGCGCGGCCATGGGCGCGCAGCCAGACGCCCAGACGGAAGCGTGCCCGAGCCTCGGCAATTTGCGGCGTCACCCGGGGCAGCCCGGCGCGCGCCTTGTCGGCGGGAAGGGCGTGCTTGCCCGTTCTCACCCAATCGCGCACGGCCTGCAGGTAGGCCTCGCGCGCCGCCAGGCGCGCCGTCTGGTCCTCGGGCGACATCGTGCGGGTCTTGAGATCCATGCGCCGGAAATGGTCGGTCGAGCCGGCATTCTCCGGCGGCCGCGCGATGCGGCCCTGCTCGTCGATCCAGATCGCCTGCGGCACGTTCACGAGATTGTAGAGATCTTCCAGGCGATGCTCGGTGTCGATCAGCTGCCAGTACTCGGACTTGGCCGCCTCGATCCATTGTCGGGCGTGCTCGGCGCCGCGGCTTTCCTCCGCGACCGCGACCACCATGAAGTTGTCATCCTTGAGTTCGGCGAAGAGTTGCTGCCACACGGGCAAGTCGAACCGGCAGCCTCACCAACTGGCCCAGGTCGCGAGGAACACCTTCCTGCCACGCAGGTCCGAGAGCTTGCGCAGCTCGCCTTCGAGATCGGGCAGGGTGAAGTCGGGCGCTTCAAGACCCTCGAGTTGGGCGTTGCGCTCGTCGGCCGGTGCGCCCAGAGCCCACACATTCCTGTCTTCGCTCGAGATTGCGGGGCCGCCGAGCTTGGCCCAAAAGGCCGCGACATCGACCGAGCCCGCTCCTGTCGCCGACGCCGGAAGCGGGACGCAGAGCTCGGCACGGCACATGCCCTCGGGCTTGAGCGTCCAGCCGGTGACGCGCTCGGCGTCGGCCGCGGTCATCCAGAGGCCGTCCTTCGCGACGACCTCGAACGTGTCGGTCGGAGTGAGAATGGTCGTCAAGGAGCACCTCCTCGAATGTGGAGGGGCCCCGCACAGGGCGGCTCCCTCCCGGGGTTACCGTCCGTTTGGATCCCCTACTTGGGGACACTGATCGTCACTTCCTTGGACGTGATGAACTCGAGCAGCACCGGCACGCCCTTCTTGGTCTGCTCGATACCGCGCTTGATCGCGGGAACGATGTCCTCGGGCTTGGTCACGCGCTCGCCGTAGCCGCCGAAGGCGCGCGCCATGGCGGCGTAGTCGCCCGAGATGTCGGTCGATCGATACTTCTCGGTCGACACCTTCA
>CAYZQZ010000511.1:0-3134 GCA_964480235.1 uncultured Reyranella sp.
AGAAGATGCGGCGGCATCGGCGACACCTTGCTCGGCGCGATCGACGTGATCGACTCCATGCGCCCCGACCAGATCAAGCGCATGCAGCAATATGGCGGCATTCCGAGCTATCTCACCTCATCGCTGGTGTCCGGCGGGGCAGGTGCGCTCTTCCTCTGGGGCGGCGAGCGCGGCAACAAGGCGGTTGCCGCCAATACGCTGGAGCAGATGGGCATCCCGTTCACCTTTTCGCATGATGCGCCAGTGTCTCCGCAGCCGTGGATTCTGACGCTCGTCGATGCCGGCGTGAACCGCGCCACGCCCGACGGCGTGGTCATCGGACCGAAGGAGCGTGTGACGCCCTATGTGGCGCTCAAGGCCGTGACGGCTTACGCCGCCCATCAGATCAAGGAAGAAGACACCAAGGGCACGCTTGAAGTGGGCAAGCTCGCCGATATGGTGATCCTTGAGCAGAATCCGCTGAAGGTCGATCCGAAAACCATCAAGGATATCCGGGTTCTCGAGACGATCAAGGAAGGCGCCACCGTGTTCAGCCTTGCGCCGTGACGGCGGATCAGTTGGCCGTAGCAATCCGCCGGCCTGCGGTTTAACACTCGCCTTCGGGAGGCGTGATCGATGAAAGCTGCTGTCTTCGAGTCTTACCGTGGTCCATTGCAGGTCAGGACTGTGGCAGATCCGGGCTGCCCGCCGGATGGTGTGGTGCTGAAGATCGAGGCCTGCGGCGTTTGCCGGTCCGATCACCACGGCTGGAGCGGTGTTGACCCCGATGTTGCTCTGCCGCATGTGCCGGGGCATGAGTTTGCCGGCACGGTCATTGCTGTCGGGGCAGGCTGCCGCAACTTCCGCCTGGGCGACCGGGTCACCGCCCCTTTCATTCTTGCCTGCGGTCAGTGTCCGGATTGCCGCGCGGGTGAGCCCACCATCTGCAATCATCAGTTTGTGGTGGGATTCTCAGGCTGGGGCGCCTTCGCCGAGCAGCTGGCCGTGCCGCATGCTGATTTCAATCTGGTGAAGCTTCCTGATGCGCTGGGCTTCGCCGAGGCCGCCGCCATGGGCTGCCGCCTGACCACGGCGTTTCGCGGGCTGGTTGACCGTGCTGGGCTCAGGCCGGGCGAATGGCTGGCCATTCATGGCTGCGGCGGCGTTGGTCTTTCTGCAGTGATGATTGGTGCGGCGCTTGGCGCCCAGGTGCTCGCAGTCGACATCAACGAGGACGCGCTCGCAATGGCCCGTCAGCTTGGCGCCAACGTCACGCTCAATCCCTCGGCGGTGGACGATGCGGCACTCGCCATACGTGACCTGACCGCCGGCGGCGCCCATGTCGCGATTGATGGTCTGGGCATCACCGCCACCATCCAGAATTCCATGCGCAGTCTGCGCAAGCTTGGTCGCCACGTGCAGATTGGCCAGCCGCTGGGCAAGCATGCCACGCCGCCGCTGCCGCTGCTCGAAACCTTCTATGCCCGGCAGATATCGCTGTTTGGCACGCGCGGCATAGCTGCCAGCCGCTTCACGCCGCTGCTTGGCATGATCGCCGCCCGCCGGATCGATCCTGCCCGCATGATCACCCGCCGGATCCCGCTCTCCGAGGCCGGCGCTGCCCTGAAGGCCATGGACGGCTATACCGGCGTGGGCGTCACCGTGATTGACCGCCTGTCGGCCTGATCTCTGGCTTCGGCCAGTTGCCGGTGGCATAGTGGCGGCATGACCGCTTCGCACCGTCTCAAGCCGGGTGACCATCTCTATCTCATTGATGGTTCAGGCTACATCTTCCGCGCCTATCATGCGCTGCCGCCACTGACCCGCAAGTCGGATGGTCTGCCGGTTGGCGCGGTGCAGGGCTTCTGCAACATGTTGTGGAAGCTGCTCAAGGAAACCAATTCCGGCCACAGGCCCACACACCTCGCGGTGATCTTTGATCACTCATCGAAGTCGTTCCGCAATGCCATCTACCCCGATTACAAGGCCCAGCGCCCGGAGCCTCCGGCTGATCTCCGGCCGCAATTTGGTCTGATCCGGCAGGCTACGCGTGCGTTCAACGTGGCAAGCGTGGAGCAGGCCAATTACGAGGCCGATGACCTGATCGCCACCTATGCCCGCCAGGCGGTCGAGGCGGGGGCCACCTGCCGCATCGTCTCTTCCGACAAGGACCTGATGCAGCTCGTGCGCCCTGGCGTGGCGCTCTACGACACCATGAAGGACCGGGAGATCGGCGAGGCCGAGGTCATCGAGAAGTTTGGAGTGAAGCCGGACAAGGTCATCGACGTTCAGGCTCTGGCGGGTGACTCGGTCGACAATGTGCCAGGTGTTCCCGGCATCGGCATCAAGACCGCGGCGCAGCTGATCAATGACTACGGCGATCTTGAAACACTGCTGGCAAAAACCACTGACATCAAGCAGCAGAAACGCCGCGAAAACCTGATTGCCTTTGCTGACAAGGCGCGCATTTCCAGGAAGCTGGTCACGCTCGAGGACCATGTTCCCGTCGAGCACGATGTTGCCAGTTTTGCCGTTGATGCGCCGCGTCCATCACAGCTCATCGGCTTTCTCAAGGCGCTGGAGTTTTCGAGCTTCACCCGCAAGGTGGCAGGTGAGCTCGACTGTGATCCTTCGGTGATCGACCCGGTTTTCGTGGAGCTCACTTTCTGGCCCCCGGAGGGCGGTAGCGAGCTGCTTCCTGCCGCGGTGGAGAAACCAGCCTCTGGCAAGCCCGCGGAGCAGGCGGTCAGGCCGGCGCCGGCGGCGTCTGCGGCTGGCCCCTTGCCGGGCGAGGCAGAACTGCTCGCCATTCCTGTGAACCGTGACGGCTATGAGATGGTCACATCGATCAGTATACTGAAGACCTGGATCGGCCTTGCCTATGAGAAGGGTTATGTCGCGATCGACACGGAAACCGACTCGCTGGACTCGATGCGCGCCAATCTGGTTGGCGTATCGCTGGCGCTTGCGCCTGGCAAGGCCTGCTATGTGCCGCTTGGACACACCGCGGCAGATGGCAGCCTGTTCGGTGGCGGCCTGCTGGAAGGGCAGATCCCGCGAGCTGAGGCGCTCAGCGCCCTGAAGCCACTGCTTGAGGACGTCTCGATCCTCAAGATCGGCCAGAATCTCAAGTACGACATGGAGGTTCTGCGGCG
>CAYZQZ010000512.1:0-3133 GCA_964480235.1 uncultured Reyranella sp.
CGCCAGCAGCTCGCCCGGCGCCACGCCGAAGGAGACGAGAGTCAGCACCGGCCGGCCGCCGCGGTGGCAGACGAGGTCGGTGACGGTGAGGGCGGGGGCCGGGGGCGGCATAGCGGGCGTACCTACCATGCCCCACAAAGAAAGAGGCCGTCCTGTCGGGGGAGAATGACAGGACGGCCAAGCGCCTCCGAAGAGGCTGAACACGGCTTTGGGGGGACCGTGTTCGGGGGAGATACAAAAGGAAGATGGAAACGGGGGGTGTCGGTCGCTAGGCCCAAATGGGGCATTCCTGTGATTTCTCGGGCGCGCGCAGGCGCGGCCGAGAAATCACAGGGCGGGCGGCAGGCGCTGCAGGGAGCGTAGCGACTGAAGCGCCGAGAGCCCGCACGGCGCAGAAAGGGCAAGAATTCAGGCTCTTGGCGACCGACGTTTCTTGGATCCACGAGCCGTCAAAAGACTACAGACGCCGTGTGGTTTTTGACGGCAAGAGAGCTATGCGAATCGCTGAGCCCCGGCCTTCGCTGGGAGACTGCCGAGAATCAGTCTTGGAAAGACATTCCGAGGCGTGTCGAGACAACGCCTGAAAGGCTCCACGCAGCGGGCCCTACGCTTCGGGCTTCGCCCGACCGGCGCGGAACGCGCCTAGCGCAACGGGCCCGCCGCCGCACCCTTATGCCTGAGCGCGAAGCGCTCAGGCATAAGGGTCGGCCGCATCCCTCATCCCGTCTCCCAGGAACTGGTAGGCCAGGATCACCAGGATGACCGGCACGACCGGCAACATCAGCCACCAGTTGACGGCGACGACGTTGATGTCGGTGGCTTCGTTCAGGAGCACGCCCCACGAGGTGATGGGCGGGCGCAGGCCGAGGCCGAGGAACGACAGCGCGGTTTCGGCCAGGATCATCGACGGGATCGACAGGGTGGCCGACGCGATCAGATGGCTCATGAAGCCCGGCAGCAGGTGGCGGCCGATGATGCGGCCCGGCGTGGCGCCCATCATGGCGGCGGCGGAGGCGTAGTCCTCCTCGCGCAACGACAGCAGCTTGGAGCGCACGGCGCGCCCGAGGCCCGGCCAGTCGAGCAGCGCCAGGATGATGGTGATGCCGAAATAGACCAGCAGCGGCGACCAGGTCACCGGCAGCGCGGCCGACAGCGCGAGCCACAGCGGCAGATGCGGGAAGCTCTTCAGGATCTCGGTGATGCGCTGGACCACGAGATCGACCCAGCCGCCGTAGTAGCCGGCCAATCCGCCCAGCACGAGCGCCAGGGTGAAGGAGAGCGCGATGCCGATGATGCCGATGGTGAGCGAGATTCGCGCGGCATAGACGACGCGGCTGAACATGTCGCGTCCGAGGCGATCGGTGCCGGCGATGAACAGGGTGCCGTCCTTCGCCGGGCAGACGAGATGGAAGCTCGCCTCGAACAGGCCCCAGAACTCGTACTTCTCGCCGCTGCAGAAGAAGCGCAGCGGACGCGGCTTGGTGGTGTCCTCGGTGTAGACGCGCTGCAGGGTGTCGGGGTCGCGCTCCGTCTTCAGTTCGTAGACGAAGGGACCGAGGAACTTACCCTCGTGGAACAAGTTGATGCTCTGCGGCGGCGCGAAGATGTACTTGGTGTGGCGCGTGTGCAGGTCGTAGGGCGCGATCAGCTCGCTGATGAAGCACGAGAAATACATCAGCAGCAGGAAGACGCCGCAGACGACCGCGGGCTTGTGGCGGCGGAAGCGCCACCACATCAGCTTCCACTGCCCCGCCATGTAGTACTTCTCCTGATCGGCGGTGAGCCTTTCGGAGACGTACGGATCCCAGGGAGCGGTGCTGACGAAGTGCTGAGCCGGCGCGGGACGCGAGGGGGTCGGGCCGGGGGCGGAGGTGTCGGTCATGATGCGCTCCCCCTCCCTACTTCTCGCTCGTGGCGCCGAAGCGGATGCGCGGATCCAGCACCGCCAGCAGCAGGTCGGAGATCAGCATGCCGACCACGGTCAGGAAGGCCACGATCAGCAGGAAGGTCGCGGCAAGGTTGACGTCCTGGGTCTTGAGCGCGCCCAGCAGCATCGGGCCGGTGGTCGGCAGCGACAGCACCACCGAGACGATCACCGAGCCCGAGATCACCTCCGGCAGCAGGTGGCCGATGTCGGCGACGAACGGGTTGATCGCGTGGCGCAGCGGATACTTGATCAGCAGCTTGAGCGGCGGCAGGCCCTTGGCGCGGGCGGTGACGACGTACTGCTTCTGCAGCTCGTCGAGCAGGTTGGCGCGCAGACGGCGGATCATGCCGGCCGTGCCCGAGGTGCCGATCACGATCACCGGGATGATCAGATGCTCCGTCACCGAGACGAACTTGCCCCAGCTCATCGGCTTGTCGATGTACTCGGGATCCATCAGGCCGCCGATCGACAGGCCGAAATAGACCTTGCCGACATAGAGCAGCACCAGGGCGAGCAGGAAGTTCGGCACGGCGAGCCCGACGAAGCCGATGAACGAGGCGACGTAGTCGCCGACCTGGTACTGGTGGGTCGCGGCATAGACGCCGATCACGAACGACACGATCCAGATGAAGGCGATGGTCGCGGTCTCCATGACCATGGTGAGCACGATGCGCTCGCCGATCAGGTCCTTGACCGGCACGGTGTCCTGGCAGGAAAGGCCGAAATCCCAGCGGAAGATGCCGAAGAACCAGGTGAAGTAGCGGGTCATCAGCGACTGATCGAGGCCGTAGAGATGACGCAGCTCCTCGGCGCGATTGAGCGCGTCGGGATCGCCGCGGCTCAGCAGCTCGTCGATCTGCGCGGTGACGCAGTCGCCGGGCGGCAGGTCGATGATCAGGTAGACGAGCAGGCTGATCACGAACAGCGTCGGGATCATCAGCAGGATGCGGCGGGCGACGTACTGGAGCATTTTTACTTCCTCCTCCCCAGTCCGCTGGGGAGGTGTCGCCGTCTTACGGCGACCATGGCGCCTTCACAGGCGCCTCGGGGGTCGAAAGACACGGCAAAGGCGCGGGCACCAAGACTCATGACCCCTCCACCCCTGCGGGGCACCTCCCCATTTGAATGGGGAGGAAAAAGAATTCCGTCGAGGCCCATCACTCGACCTCCCGGCCGACCGGCTTGCCGTGATCGCGCGCGATGCGC
>CAYZQZ010000513.1:0-3130 GCA_964480235.1 uncultured Reyranella sp.
CCCCCAAATCGTTCTTGTATTCCGTCGCCAGCCCGCGGCAGGCGCGCCGGCGGCCCCGCAGGGCCTGGCTCCCGGCCTGCCGCAGGGCACGCGCTAGGAATCCCGACCGGGAAGTTCTGACTGGAAAGGCGGCGCGACGGCGTCGCCGTCGCCGGGCTATTCGACCGTTACACTCTTGGCGAGGTTGCGCGGCTGGTCGACGTCCGTTCCCTTGGCCACGGCCGTGTAGTAGGCCAGCAACTGCACCGGCACGGTATAGAGGATCGGAGTCACTTCCGGGTCTACCGTCGGCAGCGTGATTGAGGCAACCGCATGTCGGCTGAGCCGCTCACAGCCGGCGGCATCGCTCAACAGGATAAGCTTGCCGCCACGCGCCTTTACCTGTTCGAAGTTGGACGCCATTTTGTCGAATATGGCATCCGTCGGAGCCACCACGACGACAGGCACGCTCTCGTCGATCAAGGCAATCGGGCCGTGCTTCATCTCGCCGCCGGCATAACCCTCGGCGTGGATGTAGGAGATTTCCTTAAGCTTCAGCGCACCCTCCAGTGCGATCGGAAAGGACGACCCGCGGCCGAGATACAGGACGTCGCGTGCCTCAGCGAGAATCTCCTCCGAGATGTGCCGGTAATGTCGCTCCATGTTGACGGCCTCGTTGACGTGCGCCGGCAATGCTATCAAGGCTGCCGCCAGACGCTCTTCGTCCGCACGAGAAAGGATGCCCCGAGCACGGCCAGCCGCGATCGCAGTTGCAAGCAGCACCACAAGCTGGGTCGTGAAGGCCTTGGTTGAAGCGACGCCAATTTCGGGCCCGGCAAGTGTCGGCAGAACCAGGCTCGATTCGCGCGCGATGGCGCTCTCCGGCACGTTTACTACCGAAATGATCGTCTGCTTCTGATCCTTGGCATAACGGATCGCCGCCAGCGTATCGACCGTTTCGCCCGACTGCGACACCGCTATGCAGACGCCGCCGTCGGTCATCGGGGGCTCGCGGTAGCGCAATTCCGAAGCGACCTCAGTCTCGACCGGCAGCCGCGCCAACTTCTCGAACCAGTACTTGGCCACCATGCAGGCGTAGTAGGCCGTTCCGCACGCGGTCATTGTGATGCGGCTCACATTCGTCCAGTCGAACGGCAGACCGGGCAGCGTGATCGACCGCGTCGCCGGGTCGAGGTAGGTCTGCAGCGTGTCGCCGATGACTGCTGGCTGCTCGTAGATTTCCTTCAGCATGAAATGGCGATGGTTGCCCTTGCCCATCATCGCGCCGGAAATGCCGCTCTGGCGGATCTCGCGCTTCACTTCCGTCCGTCCTCGGAAGATCCTTGCCCCCTCGCCGGTCAACACAACCCAGTCGTCGTCCTCGAGATAACTGACGCGCTTGGTAAAGGGGGCGAGCGCCAGCGCATCCGTCCCGATATACATTTCCCCGCTGCCATCACCATAGCCGACTGCCAGCGAACTGCCGCGGCGCGCGCCAATCAGCATGTCGTTGTAGCCGCTGAACAAGACGACCAGGGCAAACGCACCGCGCAGGCGGCCCATTGCCTTTTCCATGGCCTCTTCTGGCGACAGTTTCTTCTCGAGGTAGGAAGTCAGGAGTTGGGCCACAACTTCCGTGTCGGTGTCGCTGTCAAAGTGCCGCCCCTCGGCAATGAGTTCGTCCTTCAGTTCCTGGTAGTTCTCGATGATCCCGTTGTGCACGACGGCAACGCGATCCGTAGCGATCGGATGCGCGTTGCGCTCGGAGGGCTTGCCGTGGGTTGCCCATCGCGTATGGCCAATTCCGGTCGTGCCGAGCAGCCCCTTCTGGAGAAGCTTGGCCTCGAGGTTGACCAACTTGCCAGACGCACGCCGACGCTTGATGTCGCCGTTGACCAGCGTGGCGATGCCCGCGGAATCGTAACCGCGGTATTCGAGGCGCTTCAGCGCATCCATCAGCAATGGCGTAACGGGCGCCTTGCCGATAATTCCAATGATACCGCACATGGATGGGTCGTCCGAAGGAGGGGGTGGCTATTTCTTCTTTGCCCGCCTGGCGCCTGCCTTCTTCGCGGCCGCCGCACGGGCTTTCAGCTTCGCACGAAGCGGGCCCGCGCGACGCTTCTTTGTGACCTGGCGGGCCCGGCCGAAGGCCACGGCACCCGCAGGAACGTCCTCGGTGATCACGCTGCCGGCCGTGACGTTGGCGCCCCGGCCGATGCGGACTGGGGCCACCAGCGAGCTGTTGGAGCCGACGAAGGCCTCGGCCCCCACCACGGTCCGCCACTTGCCGTAGCCGTCGTAATTCACTGCGATGGTGCCGGCGCCGATGTTGCTGGCGGCGCCGATATCGCTGTCGCCGAGATAGGCCAGGTGGTTGGCCTTGGCGCCGCGGCCCATCTTCGTGGCCTTCAGCTCCACGAAGTTGCCGATATGGACGTCCTCGGCGACGTCGGATCCGGGGCGGATGCGCGCGAACGGACCGATGATGGCGCCCTTGCCGATGCGCGCGCCCTCGATATCGCAGAACGCCTTGATCTCGACCTCGGGTCCGACGGTCACGCCTCGCCCGAAGCGCACGTTGGGGCCGATGGTCACGTCGCCGCCGAGACGCGTATCGGCCGCCAGCCAGACCGTCGCCGGATCGATCATTGTCACACCCGCCTCGAAGGCGGCAGCCCGCAGGCGCTCCTGCATCGCCTTTTCCGCGACAGCGAGCTCGGCCCGCGAGTTGATGCCCTGGAACTCCGCCTCCGCGCCTTCGACGGCAATGGCGTGATGGCCGGCGCGACGGGCGACGGCCACCGCATCCACGAGGTAGAATTCCTTCTTCACGTTGTCATTGCCGATCCCCGCGAGCAGCCCGGCCAGCAGCACGCCATCGAGGCACATCACCCCGGAATTGCAGAAATCGACGGCGCGCTCGTCACCCACCGTGTCCTTGCTTTCGACGATCCGCTCCAGCGTATCGCCGTTCATGATCAGCCGGCCGTAGGGCGTGGGATCGCTCGCCTTGAAACCCAGCACCCCCACAGCCGCCTTGGCGCGGGCGCAGGCATCGACCAATCGACGCATCGGCGCCCCCGTGATCAGCGGCGCATCGCCGAACACAACCAGCACAGGTCCACGATGGCCCTTCAGTTCGCCAAGC
>CAYZQZ010000514.1:0-3127 GCA_964480235.1 uncultured Reyranella sp.
CTACCGATCAGGCAGATCGCCAGCTCGCTGAGATCGGCGGGCAACGAATTGTTGAAGCGGCAATATTCGCCGAGCTTCTGGGCGCGGTCGGCGAGGGTGGGGCTGCGCAGCCACGGCTCGAAGGGCCCGCGCAGGCCGCCGCGCGGGCCGGACACGATGGCATCGGCCACCTTCTTTTGCTCGGGCGTGAGCTTGGCGAGATCGAGCGGCGCGAGACGCGGCATGGGGCTTGTTCCTCGTTGTGATCTGGCGGTGAGTCTCAGAGCGGGCAGCCGGCGTCGGCGATGCGGCTCTTGTTGGGATCGCTGAAGATCGCGTCGACCATGGCGATGCCCGCGCTCTCGGCGCTGTTGGGCTGGGTGTAGCAGGACGCCGTCGCGGCCCACAGCACCTTGCCCCCGTTGACGTCGTAGAGGGTGAGCGTCACGCGCATCATCGGGCCGGCGGCCTGGCCCATGATGTTGCCGCCATCGCGGCGGCCGATGCGGTTCTGCGGCAGGTCGAGGCGCGGGTTCGAGCCGGGGCCCTCGATCGACGGAACGCTGGTGGTGGGCGCGGCCTCGCCCGGACGGGCGCCCATGCTGAGGTCGAAATAGACGACGTCGAGCCGCATGACGTTGCCGCCGGAGAAGCCGACCTCGTTGCCGAGACGCGACAGCCGCACCATGACCTCGCGACGGACATTGCGGGCCAGCGAGGAATCGTTGGTCAGCTGCACCGCGGTCTTGGCCTTCGGGATCCTGTTGAACGCCTTGACCTCGAGTTCGCCGACCTTGGGACCCTGACCCGGCACCTGGAAGTTGGGCCCGGTCTGGGTGTAGCCCTGGCCGGGCGCCACGAAGGTCTGGGCCAGGTTGATCTGGGCCAGCGCCGGCGCGGCGTGCCCCAGGGCCGCCAGCGCGAGCAGCGCGATGACGCTACGCATTTCCATTCTCCCCGGATCCGTCGTCAGGTCGCGAGCCGGCGCCAGCCGGGTTCGTCGCGGTCGAGCATGCGCTTCAGCGATTCGAAATGCAGGAAGGCCTGCTGCGCTTCGCCCGCGATCTGGGCCGCGGTGTAGGCGGCGAGCTTGTCGTCGATGTTGGCGAGCTGGCGGCCGGTCTGCATCGCCAGCACCTGAACCATGGCGGCTCGCTCGAGGTAGTAGAGGTCGTCGTAGGCCTGCGCGACCGTCGGGCCGCTCACGATCACGCCGTGATTGCGCAGGAAAAGGATGTCCTTGTCTCCCATGGCGCGGCACATGCGCTCGCCCTCGTCGTTGCTGAGGGCGACACCGCCGTAGGTGTCGTCGTAGGCGATGCGGTCCCAGTAGCGGAAGGCGTTCTGGGTGCACATCTCGATCCGGCCGTTCTCGATCGAGGTCAGCGCCGTGGCGTAGGGCATGTGCGTGTGCAGCACCACGGTGGCCTTCGGGTTGCCGGCGTGGAGGCGGGCGTGGATGTAGAACGCCGTCGGTTCGACCGGGTACTTGCCCTCGATGATGTTGCCGTCGCCGTCGGCCATGACGATGTCGCCGGGCGTGATCTCCGACCAGTGCAGGCCCTGCGGATTGACCAGGAACAGGTCGGGCCGGCCGGGCACGGCCATGCTGAAGTGATTGCAGACGCCTTCGTTCAGGCCATGGCGCGCGGCGGCGCGGAGCGCGGTGGTGAGATCGACGCGAGCCTGCGTCACGGGGTCGTTGGGCAGCATGGCCGCGATGATGCTGGACCGGCCGCGGGCGGGAAAGCGAAATCGCCTAGGCGGGGACGAGGGCGGCGGGCGTCGGCCGGGCGGAGATTTCGCGGATCAGCTTGTTGCGGACGGCCTTGCCGAAATCCTCGAAGGTCGAGGCCACGATCATGAACGAGCCCGGGCCGCCGATCACGTTCTCCTCGTAGTACTTGTCGAGCAGCGTGTCGGGCGGGCGGCCGAAATTGGTGCGGTTCATCATCACCGGCAGGCCGTTGATGACGATGCCCTGGCCGACCAGCTTGTCGCGGACCAGTTCGGCCGGCGGGCCGTCGTTGGTGCGGCCGTCTCCCGATACATCGATCACGCGGCGCTTGGAGACGTATCCGGAATTCTCGAAACGCAGGGCGGAGAAGGCGAGCGCCGCGCCGACCGCGGTCCAGCTCTGCGACTGGCGCGGCGCCTCGGCGAGTTTTTCGGCTAAGCGGCGCAGCGCCTGGCGGCTGTCGATCAGGGTCCAGTCGATCACCACGGTCTGGTAGTGCGTGCCGGCCCATTCGAGGTAGTTGAGCGCGATGCGCCGGTGTTCGCCCGACAGCACGGCGTCCATCACCTTGTCGTGGGTCAGGGCCTCGATGTAGCCGCGGCGCTGCAGTTCGGCCTCGACCTCGTCGATCGAGCGCGAGACGTCGACCGCCAGCACGAGTTGCAGGTCGACCTCGATCGCCGCCCCGGCCGGCCGCGGCCTGCCGCCGGCCATGGTCGCTGCCAGGGTCGCCACCAGCGCTGTCCGTCGCCTCATGCCGGCCTCTCCTTGCAAGGAGTGAACCATACGGCAAACAAAAACGCCGGAGGAATATCCTCCGGCGTTCGCTGCGACTGCCAGGGCAGTCTCGATTTCTACTGATCGTCGTCGAAGCCGCGCTTGCGCGGTTCGTAGTCGCGCTCGCGCCGGGGCGGGCCGCCACGGTCGCGCCGCGGCGGACGTCCGCCATCGCCACCCGGAGCCGCGCCGCCGGCATTCGGGTCGAACCCGCCGCCGCCACCGCCGCCGCCCGAGAAGTCGGCGCGCCGGTCGCGCATCGGTCCGCCGTCCCCGGCTCCCCGATAGCCGCCACCTCCGCCGCCGCCACCATATCCACCTCCGCCGCCTCGGTAGCCGCCTCCGCCGCCGCCGCCATAACCGCCGCCACCCCCACCGGGGCCGCCGCCGCCGCCGCCATAGGGCGGACGCGGGCCACGCGGACGGAAGCCGCCGCCGTCACGGCCACCGCCTCCGCCGCCAAATCCACCGCCGCCGCCCCCGCCGGGCTGACGCTCGACGGCTTCGCGCACGGCGATCGAGCGACCGTCGAGCAGCGATCCATTCATCGCCTGCATCGCCGCAGCGCCCTGGTCGTCGGTTTCCATTTCCAGAAACGCGAAACCGCGGCTCCTGCCGGTCTCGCGATCCACG
>CAYZQZ010000515.1:0-3099 GCA_964480235.1 uncultured Reyranella sp.
CTCCCCCGCTTGACGGGGGAGGTGGCCCGAAGGGCCGGAGGGGGAAGGCGACCGCATGATTTCATGACCTTCGCCTCCGTCATTATCCAGCTGCTGAATGGGCTGGCGTCCGCCTCGTCGCTGTTTCTGGTGTCGGCCGGCCTGTCGCTGATTTTCGGTGTCACGCGAATCGTGAACTTCGCGCACGGCTCGCTCTACATGCTGGGGCTGTACGGCGCCTACTCGCTGATCGAGGCGCTGGGCCGCACGCCGCTCGGTTTCTGGACCTCGGTCGCGCTGGCGGCGCTGTTGGTCGGCTTGGCCGGCGTGTTGATCGAACTGCTGGTGCTTCGACGCATCTATCGCGCGCCGGAGTTGTTTCAGCTGCTGGCGACCTTCGCCGTCGTGCTGGTGGTCAAGGACATTGCCCTGTTCGCCTGGGGACCGGAGGATCTGGTCGGTCCGCGCGCGCCGGGGCTCTCGACGGCGGTCGAGATCATGGGCCGTCGCATCCCGCAATACGACCTGCTGCTGATCGTCGTTGGCCCGATCGTGCTGGGCGCGATGATGCTGTTGCTCAAGCGCACGCGCTGGGGGGCGCTGGTGCGCGCCGCCACCCAGGACCGCGAGATGGTGGGGGCCCTGGGCGTCGATCAGGCCAAGCTCTTCACGTCGGTGTTCTTCGTCGGTGCCGTGCTCGCAGGCCTTGCCGGCGCGCTGCAGATCCCGCGCGAGCCCGCCAACCTCGACCTCGACCTCAGTGTCATTGCCGATGCTTTCGTGGTCACCGTGGTGGGCGGCCTGGGCAGCCTTCCCGGTGCCTTTCTGGCCGCCGTCCTGATCGGCGTGACCAAGGCCTTCTGCATCGGTCTGGGCTTTTCCAAGCTCACCCTGGTCGCGGAGTTCGTGATTATGGGCGTCGTGCTGGTGCTGCGGCCCTACGGCCTGCTCGGGAGGCCGCCGGCCGCTCAGCGCAGCGCCGGTGATCTGCCGCCGCCGCTCAGCCCGCCGCGCTGGCAGGTGGCCGCCGGCTGGATCGTGCTGTTCCTCCTGCTGCCACTCGCCGCCGACCGCTATGTCACGGTGCTGGCGACCGATATCGTCTGCTTCGCGCTGTTCGCGGTCAGCCTGCATTTCATCATGGGTCCGGCCGGCATGGTGTCGTTCGGCCACGCCGCCTATTTCGGCCTGGGCGCCTACGCCGCCGCACTGCTGTTCAAGAAGGTCGGCCTGCCGATGGAGATGGCGCTGGTGCTGGCCCCGTTCTGCGCCGGGCTGTTCGCCGTGGTCTATGGCTGGTTCTGCGTGCGCCTGTCCGGCGTCTATCTCGCCATGCTGACCCTGGCTTTCGCGCAGATCAGCTGGTCGATCGTGTTCCAGTGGGACGAGTTCACGTCGGGCAGCAACGGCATTGTCGGCGTCTGGCCGTCGGCGTGGCTCGCCGACAAGAGCGTTTACTATTACGCCACGTTCGTACTCTGCGGCGCAGGCATCGCTTTCCTGTGGCGCGTGCTGTTCTCGCCGTTTGGCTACGTGCTGCGCGCCGGCCGCGATTCTCCACTGCGCGCCGAGGCGATCGGCATCGATGTGCGTCGCTTCCAGTGGATGGCCTTTATCCTAGCTGGCAGCCTGGCCGGCCTCGCCGGTGCGGTATTCGCCTTCTCCAAGGGCAGCATCTCGCCCTCGGCGGTCTCGATCGGGCTGTCGACCGACGCGCTGGTCATGGTCCTGCTGGGCGGTCTCGAGACGCTCACCGGGCCGGTGGTCGGGGCGGCGATCTTCACCTGGTTGCGTGACACGCTCGCACGCGAGACCGACTTCTGGCGTGCCGTACTCGGTCTGGTGATCCTGGGCATCGTGCTGCTCTTCCCACAGGGCCTGGTCGGCGGCCTCAAGGCGCTCGTCGCGCGGGTGCGGGCGGCATGAGCGAAGCCATCCTGCAGGTTGAAGGCCTGCACAAGGCATTCGGCGGCGTGCAGGCGGTGGCCGACGTCTCATTCGCCGTCGGCGCCGGCGAGATGCTGGCGCTGATTGGTCCCAATGGTGCAGGCAAGAGTACTTGCTTCAACATGCTGAACGGTCAGTTGGCGCCCGATTCCGGCGTGGTGCGCCTGCGAGGGCGCGACATCGTCGGCTTGAGCCCGCGAGCGATCTGGCGGTTGGGTGTGGGCCGCACATTCCAGATCACCGCGACGTTTGCCTCGCTCAGCGTGCGCGAGAACGTACAGATGGCGCTCTACAGCCATGCCGGCCGGCTCGGGGCATTGCTGTCGCGCTTCGGTGCGGAATTCGGTCGCGAGGCGGACGATCTGCTGGCCCAGGTCGGCATGCTCGACCAGGCTGGGCGGCCCTGCGGCGTGCTGGCCTATGGCGATCTCAAGCGGGTCGAGCTGGCCATGGCGCTGTCCAACAAACCCAGGCTTCTTCTGATGGATGAGCCCACTGCCGGAATGGCGCCGAAGGAGCGCGTGGCGTTGATGGAACTCGCGGCTCGGCTCGCGCGCGCCCAGCAGATCGCCGTGCTCTTCACCGAGCACGACATGGATGTGGTCTTCAGCCAGGCCGATCGTATCGTCGTGCTCGACCGCGGCCGCCTGATCGCGGGCGGGCTGCCCGCCGAAGTGCGCGCCAATCCCAATGTCCGGGAAGTCTATCTCGGGAGCATGCATTGATGCTCTCGGTGAAGAACCTGCATGCCTATTACGGCCGCGCCCATATCCTGCACGGCGTCTCTCTGGAGGCGCGGGCCGGCGAGGTTGTCGCGCTGCTCGGCCGCAACGGTGCCGGCAAGTCGACCGCCATGAAGGCGATCATGGGCCTGGTGCCGCCCGCCGAGGGCGAGGTGTGGTTCGCGGACGTCCGCATCGAACGTCTGCCGCCCTATCGCATTGCGCGGCTGGGCCTGGGTTATGTCCCCGAGGAGCGGCGCATCTTCAGCGACCTCACGGTGATGGAGAATCTCGAGGTCGGCCGTCAGGCGGCGCGTTCGGGGACGCCGACCTGGACCGAAGACAAGCTGTTCACCCTCTTTCCCAATCTCGGCCGCATGCGCGAGCGGCCGGGTGGGCGCATGTCGGGCGGCGAGCAGCAGATGCTGACCATCGCGCGGACCTTGATGGG
>CAYZQZ010000516.1:0-3093 GCA_964480235.1 uncultured Reyranella sp.
GGCGACCACGGCATCTACGGCATGGAAGGCGTGCGCTTCTACCCCAAGCTCAAGACCATCACCGCGCGGTGGCCGACCGGCATCCGCTCCGGCGCGGAGTTCAATTTCAAGTCCAGAGCCTGAACGCTCGCGATCCAGAAAGCATTGAGGGAGGAATCCGTGACAGACCTTGAAATCTTTGGCGTTCCGTTCAGCAACTATGTCCGCTCCGTCCGCATGTTATGCGAGGAAAAAGGCGTACCCTACAAGTTGACACCGTCACTGCCGCAATCGCCGGAGATCAAGGCAATCCATCCAGCAGGGCAGATCCCGGTCGCAAAACACGGCGACGTGGCGCTGTTCGAGTCCAAGGCAATCGCGACCTATATCGACCGTGCCTTCCCCGGAACGATGTTCATTCCCAAGGATCCGGTGGCGCACGCCCTGGTCGAGCAATGGGTTTCGTACGGAAACGTCAAGGTCGACCGCTGGATCATGCGCGAATTCGTCGTGCCGTCGGTGTTCTTCGACAAGGCAAAAGGTCCGGATACGGCGAAGATCAACGCCGCCCTGCCCGAGATCGAGAAATGCTGTGCCGCGCTTGACTCGGCAGTGGCCAAGACAGGCTACCTCGCGGGCGGCGAACTCACCTACGCCGACATGAATGTGCTGCCGATGCTGGCGACATTGCAGGGCTTTCCTGCCGGCAAGAGCCTGATGGACAAGTTCCCTGCCCTGACGGCCTATGTTGCCAAGCTGTCCGAGCGGCCTTCTTTCAAGAATACCGCGCCGCCGCCCCGGAAGTGATACACTTCGAGCGTTTGGCACAATTGAAAGTACTGCAGGGAGGAATCCGTGGTCGATCGTAGTCGTCGTCAGTTTGTGCGCGCGTCGGGCGCCGTCGCAACGCTTGCCGGTTTGGGTCTGGCGGGCCGTGCCAGCGCGCAGGGAGCTCCGCTGGAGACCGTGAAGATCGTCACCGGCTTCCCGCCGGGCGGCACCTCGGACACGCTGTGTCGGCGCGTCGCCGAGGGCATCAAGGGCTCGGCCTACACCAAGGTCGCGATCGTCGAGAACAAGCCCGGCGCCGGCGGCCAGATCGCGGTGACGTCGATGAAGGGCGCGCCGACCGACGGCAGCGTGCTGCTGCAGACGCCGGCCTCGATGCTGATGATCTACCCGCACATCTACAAGAACCTGCCCTACGCCTACACCGACGTGACGGCAGTGTCGCTCGCCTGCACCTTCGATTTCGGCTTCTGCGTCGGCCCGGCCGTGCCGGACAGCGTCAAGGACATCAAGGGCTTCCTCGCCTGGGCCAAGGCCAATCCCGAGAAGGCGAACTTCGGCTCGCCGGGCGCGGGCTCGGTGCCGCACTTCATCGGCGTGATGATGGGCCGCGAGGTGGGCATCGAGTTGAAGCACGTCGCCTATCGCGGCTCCGCGCCGGCCGTGCAGGACCTGGTCGCGGGCCAACTGCAGGCGGCGTCGGCGCCGGTCGGCGAGTTCATCCAGCAGGCCAATGCCGGCAAGATCCGCTTCCTCGGCGTCTCCGGCGCCGAGCGCAGCCGCTTCGCGCCCAACGTGCCGACCTACGCCGAGCAGGGCTACAAGGACCTGGTGTTCTCTGAGTGGTTCGGCTTCTTTGCGCCAGGCGGCACATCGGCCGACGTGGTGAACCGTGCCAACGGCGTGCTGCGTACGGCGCTCGCCCAGAAGGACGTGGTCGACGGCCTCGCGGTGATGGCGCTGGAGGCCAAGTCCTCGACGCCGGCGGAACTCGCGACGCTGCTGAAGACCAGCTACGAGCTGTGGGGTCCGATCGTGAAGAAGATCGGCTTCACGGCCGATTCCTGATCTCGCGACCCGCGATCTCCCAGAAAGGTCACAGGCGCGGACCCGTTTTCTCCGCAATCCGGCATGACGATGTCCTCCGGACGTCGTCATGCGCCTTGACCTGCCCTTCTCCGCCCTCTCCCTCGCCGCGCTCTGCGCCGGCTGCGGCATCGATCCGGTGACATCAGTGGCCGCGTCGGTGGCCTCGAATGTCGGCATGAACCTGTTGTTCGGCGAGAGCAGGCAGGCCCGCGATTCGAAGGCGGCGTATGAGCGCGCGCCGCCCTGTGCGGCGATGCGCGGTGGCCTGCAGAACGGCCGGGTCGTGACCGTGGTGCGCGACATCGCCTGGTTCGACTCCTACCAGTTCCCCGACGGACGCGAGCTGACGCCGGCCAGGGGCAAGAGCCTGGTGCTGGTCGACTACGAGATCGTGAACCGAAGCGACGACGACGTGATCGTGAGCCCGCGCCGCCTGACCGTCACCGATCCACGCGGCCGGCTGACCCATGAGCGCGCCGGCGTCGGTGGCCTGCAGACCGATGCCGCGACGCCCGACGAGGGCGCGATCCTGCCGATCGACCAGAGCTGGCCGATGGTCTCGGTATTCGAGGTGACGCCGGGCGATTATGCCCTGATGGTGCCGAACGGCCGCCTGCCCGAGGATCCCGAGCCGACCTGGGTCGACGCCTGCCGCTTGCCGGGCCCTCGGAGCTGATTTCCTAGAGGCTGATCCGGCTCGCGAGATAGACCGCGAGCACGGCGAACACCCAGAGGTCGGTGATCATCGCGACGCGGCGCATGAGGTTCAGCTTGCCATGGGCGAGGTGGCCGGCGCCGGCCAGGCCGTAATAGATCCCGCTCACAATCGCCGCCGGGACGAGCAGGCTGCGGTCGAGAACGGAAAGAATCCCGAGCGTGCCCATGGCGAGGTTCGCGAATCCGACCTCGCGCATGACCGGCAGCACTTCGTCGCCCTTGATGCCGAAGATCTGCTCAGTGGTCAGCTTCGGCCGCAAGGTCTGGCGCAGGCCAGCCAGCAGCAGACGCACGCCGCCGGCCCAGAACGCCATCCAGAAGGCGAGCAGCACGAGGAAGCCCGACGGCGCGCCCATCACAAAGCGGTCGACCACGGCCAGCCCCAACGGCAGCACGACGGTCAGCAGGATGACGGAGGCGACGTACATCAGCCGCGCCGCGCATCCTCCAGCACCATGCCAGCCGCCTTGTCGGCGATCATGATGGTGGGCGTGTTGGGGTTGCCTGAGGTGATGGTCG
>CAYZQZ010000517.1:0-3075 GCA_964480235.1 uncultured Reyranella sp.
GCCAGTTCGATTCCTGGATCGTGTAGCACTCGCGGATCACAATGACGTACGACGGCAGCAGGCCCGAGAGGCCGACGCCGAATATCGCCGAGACGAAGAACAGCAGGGTCTGGTCGGTGGTCGCCATGTAGCCCAACAGCCCGGTCGCCTGGACCAGCGAGCTGTAGAGCAAGGTCTGCCAGCCGCCGACCCGGTCTGCCAGCCAGCCCCAGAACTGGCGTGCGAAGAAGGCGACGCCCAGCAGCACCGACAGCATCGCGGCGCCGGCCTGCGAGGCGAAGCCGAGATCGCCGCAATAGGCAACGACATGGTTCATCGGCATCGCCATCGGCACGCAGCAGCAGAAGACGGCGAGCATCAGCAGGACCATCAGCCCGTTGGGTGGCAGGCCGAGCGTCGTCTCGCGCGTCGTGACGGTGGCAACCGGGGCGGCGCCGTGCGCCCGCGGCGGCGCAATCGGGGTCGGCCGCAGGAACAGCATCGCCAGCGTCGTAACCGAGCCGAAGATGAAAATGGCGAAGATCTGCATGGTCGAGCGCCAGCCGAGCGAGTCGACGCCCCATTGCAGAAGCGGCGGAAACAGCGCGCCGGCGACGGCCTGGCCCGATGAGATCAGCGCCACCGCCGAACCACGGCGCTTCTCGAACCACAGGCTGACATAGGTCAGCAGGGGAGAGCCGACGCAGGATACGCCCAGCAGCCCGGCCAGCACGCCGAAGCCGACATAGAGACCCGTCAGTCCGCCGAACGAGGCCAGCGCCACACCGAGCCCCATCATCACCGCGCCGAACAGAACGATTTTGCGCACGCCGATCTTGCCGGCCAGCCAGCCCGCGAGAATGCCGCCGAACGCCGAGCCGATGTAGGAAGAGGCGACCACGCCCGACAC
This sequence comes from uncultured Reyranella sp., assembly GCA_964480235.1. GTDB lineage: Bacteria > Pseudomonadota > Alphaproteobacteria > Reyranellales > Reyranellaceae > Reyranella. The sequence goes on from CAYZQZ010000517.1 coordinate 890, forward strand.
CGCCGCGCGCACGGAATCGAGCTCCGTCGTGATGGGCTTCATCGCCACCACTACGGCGAGCGGTGCGGCGAAGCCGATCGAGCTTGCGGCAAGGGCGGCGCACGCCACGACCCAGGCGGCGCGGCTGTCGATCAGGGGATTCGGGTTCATAGGGTGCGAGCCTCACGCGCCAGCCGGCCAACGAGGTCGACCGAGAGACGGTCGGCGAGCCGGGCGTGGGCGCCGCCCCACGAGGCAAGAGCCGCCTCCAGCCGTCGCGCGCCTTTTTCGGTGAGCCAAACCATCCGCTTGCGCTGGTCGGCCTCGACCGTGGCGATCTCCACCAGCCCGTCGGCTTCGAGGGTGCGCAGGGTGCGCGACAGGGTCGACTGGTCGAGCCCCATGCGCTGGGCCAGCGCGCTCACCGTGTCGTCGTCGGCCGCGGCGATCTCGGCCATCAGGCCGAACTGCGAGAGCGACACGCCGGACCTTGCCATCTCGGACTCGAGGAACTGCGTGACCCGCCGCGCCGTCTGGCGCAGGTTCCAGCCGGCGCAGTTTTCGAGCGCCTTGCGGGCGTCGGCACGCAGGGTTTTCGGGGATTGCATCCGTTTGACCATAGTTATATGTATGTACATTAAATGTAGATACATGCAAGAGGGTCGTGCATGAAGCCTCTGTTGATCGTCGGCAGTTACCTATCGCCTTATGTCCGCAAGGTGCTGGTCTGTCTCGAAGCCAAGGGCATTGCCTACGACGTCGACCATTTCGCACCGTTCTTCGGCGACGACCGCTTCTCGAAGCTCAGTCCGCTGCGGCGCATTCCCGTGCTGGTGGATGGTGACCTTGTCCTGACGGACTCGAGCGTGATCTGTGAGTACCTTGACGAACTGAAGCCTGAGCCCGCGCTCTATCCCAAACCCATCCGCGACCGCGCCCGCGCGCGCTGGCTGGAAGAGTTCGCCGACACCCGCATGGGCGACGTGCTGATCTGGCGCTACTTCAACCACATCGCCATCAAGCCCGCGGTGTGGGGCGAGAAGGGCGACCGGGCGCTCACCGAGAAGACGCTCGCCGAAGACGTGCCGACGGTGCTCGACTACCTCGAGAGCGAAGCGCCGGCGGAGGGCTACAAGTTCGGCACGCTGTCGCTCGCCGACATCGCGCCGGCCTGCTTCTTCCGCACCGTCGCCTTCGTGCGCTTCCAGATCGACGCCGCGCGCTGGCCGAGGGCGGCAGCCTGGATGGCGCGCACGCTGGCCACGCCGCCCTTCCAGAAGCTGGCGAAGATCGAGGATGCCATCCTGCGCGTGCCGCCGCTCGAGCAGCGCGCGGTGCTGATCGCTCTTGGCGCCCCCGTGAGCAAGGAGACCTATGCCGCCGCTTCTCCCCGGCGCGGGGTGATGCCAATCTGACGGCAAGCTCCCGGTCGCGGGGCAGGAGACAGGGATGCCGACTTTGGACTGGGGCGCGGGCCGCAAGGTCGCCTGGCGCGAGGAGGGCAGTGGGCCCGCGATGGTGCTGGTGCATGGCTCGCCCGCCGACGGCCGCGCCTGGAACCGGGTCGTACCGTTCCTGAAGGACCGCTACCGGCTGCTGATGCCCGACCTGCCGGGCTACGGCGCTTCCGACCCGGTGCCCGAGGCCCCCGAGGGCCGGTCGGCGCTGATGGGAACGGCGCTCGCCCGGCTGATCGAGCATATTGGACCGGCCGCGGTCGCCGGCCATTCCTATGGCGGCCTGGTGGCCCTCGAGGCGGTTCTACAGGTCAGGCGCGGCGCGGTGACTCGCCTCACCGTGCTCGAGCCGATGTTCATGTGTGGCCTGAAGCTGGTCGACGATCCGGCCCTGCCGCCGGTGCGCGCCTTCTTCGAGGCCTATGTCCGGCGCGTCGACGCCGCCGAGCCCGACGCCGTGGGCGCGATGATCGACTACTGGTTCGGCAGCGGCGCCTTCACCCGCCTGCCCGATCCGGTGCGCGGCTACCTCAACCTCAACGCGCCCAGGAACGCACTCGACGTGCGCTCGAGCTTCGCCGCGGCGATGTCCGCCGAACAGCTCGGCGCGCTCGCCATGCCGGTGACGATGGTGTGGGGCGACCGCAGCCCCGAGGTCATTCCCGCGATGGGCCGCGCGCTGCAGAAACTGGTGCCCGGGGCGCGCGTCGAAGCAATCGCCGGCGGCAATCACGGCATGCTCGACTTCCA
>CAYZQZ010000518.1:0-3055 GCA_964480235.1 uncultured Reyranella sp.
TCGCAGGCATCGTTGCACTCCTCGTGGGGGCTGGGAACAGGATTGGATCGTCATGGCGGGCGCCACAGCCAGGAATTGATCGCCGGTTGGTTTCATTCATGTTTCGTTTCTTGATGGACCGCGGCGCTATCGTTCCAGCTTCCACACGCGCGTCTCGCCGTATTTCATGTCAACCTCGAAGTGGCTGGCGTCCTTGGCGGTCGTTTCGCCGCTGAGGGCGTCCACGACGGTCGCGCGTTTCGGCAGCCGGATCGTGCGCGGGCCGTCGCTGGCGGCGCAAACGCAGAGCATCCAGTCGTTGGCCGCCACGGCATCGTCGGTGTCGGTGTAGATATGCACCCCCGCTTCACGCGCGATATTGCGCAGGACCGCAGGCGGCAGCACCGGTACCGAGCAATAGACGCTGGTCCACGAGTCGAACGTGCGCACGGCAAAGCCCGGCTTCCGTGTTCCGCCCGCCATTTGGCCGCCTTCCCTGCAGGAAGCCATGCCGAGCACGGTGACCGCCGGGTCGTCCACGTAGAAGAAGGGGCTCAGGTCTTTCAGCGTCGCGCGATCGCTGCCAAGTTCCACGCCGCGAAGGTACGGATGGCTGGTCGAGCGGAACGTCAGGTGCTGTTGCCCATTGCCATCGAGGCACTTTACCGAGATACCGGTCAACTCGCGGATGTTCGCCAGGTCGATCCCCGCGTCGGTCATCAGGCCGTCGGCGAACAGCCACAGCGCCGTCCGCCCGTTGCGCTTGACCACGCGTTCGATCATGGCGCGTTCCTCGGGCGTAAGGTGCCAGGCATCTTGGAAGATGTAAAACGTGTAGGGACGGGCCCGCTCCAGGTCGTCCAGCAGCAGGTAGTCGTAGGGCGCGCCGATGCGCGGGCAGGCCAGGATGTGCTGTTGGAGATAGGGCGCGGTGTAGAGCTCGGACTGGTCGCGGAGGTAGTGCGCGGCGCGCCGCTGGGTGACCATGGCAATCTCCGCGCGCGGCGTACGGTCCTGCGTGTTGCCCCACTCGGCCAGGGCCCGCATGCGCTCGAACACACGCATGGTGGGCGAATCGTTGTAGGTGTGGCGACCCCAGTCTTTGACGATGGCCCCGGCGCCGTTGGCGATGGCCCAGCCGAGGCAGCGGGCCGCACTGGCCGCCACCTGGTCGGCCGTATCCTCGCCGAAGATCTGGGGATTGCCGGTGTTGTAGGGGTGGTCATCCAGTTCCAGGAGGTGGAACTTGTTGGCCAGCAGCATCGAGGCTACGGGTGAGGAACTGTGCGTCGCGCCGCCAAAGCCCCGAACCTCGAAGCTGTGGTTGCAGATGAAGCTGTCCAGGGCGGGCGAGTCAATCACCTGCCGCACGGCGCTGTGCGACCCGATCGTGGTATTGCGGAACTCCTTGCCGTAACTGCTCCCGTAGCCGTAGTAGGGCCAGACAAACATCCGGCCGCCGGTCAGGTCCTTGATGGTCTGGCAGGCCTGGATGACCGCCTCGGCAACCGTGACGCCGTGGAAGGTGTTGTAGTCCACGACCGGCCGGCTCTTGGCCGGATCCTTGAACTCGTACCAGTCGCCTTTGACGCGTTCGGCGGGCGGCGGGATCTCCGCCGTGTCGAGCGTCACCGTATCGTTCTTCCAGGCGGCGCGCAGCTTGTCGTCGGTGCCGTAGCGCTGGCGCAACCAGGCGCGGAAGCTGTCGCGCTGCGGGGCGCTGTAGTCGGCGAACTCGCGGTAGTCGCCGTAGGAATAGACCCACTCGCAGGGGTTCTTGGCGTTCACCATCGCCCCGACCACGCGCCAGCCTTCCGGATGGTTCTTCAGGTGTTGGACCAGCGCCTTCAGATACGTGGCATAGGCTTCCCGATATGCCCGCGAAGAGAAGGCCGGCGCCAGGGGGTCGCGGCGTTCCTTGCCTTCGAGGGTCTTGAACAGGATCATCTCATCCGGGTGCTGTCGGGCCCACCAGTTCGGCACGTAGCCTGCTGTCCAGATCATCAGCCGGCCGCGCTCCGGATCCTGCCGGGCAAGCGTGGCGAGATGAAAATCCAGGACGCTGAAGTCGAACTTGTCCGGGCCAAGCCAGGTGTTCACCATGTCGGCGCCAGCCGTCGGGTCATCCCACAGGCTGAGAAGGTGGATTCCGGCGTCCTTGAAGATAGGCAGTGGGGCGAACTGGTGGTCGTACGCAAACGTGCCGTCCAATTCGCGGACCCGGAGCTTGGCGATCGTGCCGCGCGCGCAATAGGCGCTCGCGATGAGTCGATCGGCGGCGATGGGTTCGATGTCGGTCCACTCGCCCATGAGCTTGTCATCGGCGAACAGCTTGATCCGGACGCCATCCACTTCGAGCCGGAGCGTGACCGGCTGACCGAATTGCCAGTCGAGCGGCGCCTGGATCGGGCGTTGCCAGCCGGTGGCGGCCTTATACACCTCGAGCAGGGCGTAGTTCTTGCCGTTGGACTGGTTCAGCGTGACGTCGTAGTGGACTTGGTTTCCACGTGCGGGTGCGAACACGACCTTGCTGCCATTGGCGTGGTTGCCGGCATAGGATGCGTCCATGGTCAGTTCGGCCTGGACCGCGAACCGGACGGGGAAACTGACCGCGGCAAAGTCCCCCACGCTGGAGACCGCAGGCGCATCCAGGCACAGCGTGCCGTCGCGCACCTCCTTGCCGGAGCCCAAGCCGCCGATGATCGGCGCGATCGGGCTGCCGTCCAGGAAGAGTTGCGGCGCGCCGTTGACCGGCTTGACCTCGAGGCGGGACGGTTCCGCCGCAGGGGCGGGCACCGCCAAAGCCAGCGCGGCCAGCGGGGCGAGCGGCAGCCACAAAACAGGGAGCAGGGCTTTCATACGACTCCTCGAGAAGGACGGTGGACGACAAACACGCTTTCCATTCCGCGGCTGGCGTCAGGCGACCTCGACTCCGGCCAGGCTCTCCGACGTGCTCGTACCAAACGTGCGCGTCTCCACTCCCAGTTCATGCAAGATCTGCACCCACAGGTTGCACAGGGGCGGCGGGCTCTTCGGGTCGTGGGCCAGGTGGCTGCCGTGCTTGAAGCGGCCGCCG
>CAYZQZ010000519.1:0-3041 GCA_964480235.1 uncultured Reyranella sp.
CGAGCTTGCGCGAGAGGTAGTCGCCGAAGGAGCGCGCGATGCCGTCGGTCTGGCCGCCGGCCGGATAGGGCACGACGATGCGGATCGGTTTGGAGGGAAAGGCGCCTTGCGCCGACAAGCTGGTGAACACAGCAGGCGTCGCCAGGACGCCCGCGCCTGCCGCAATGATGCGGCGTCGCGTCGGATTCAAATCATTCCTCCCCAGAATTGCCGAGGCCTTGCCGGCCTTCGTCATCCCGAAAACTCTAGTTCAGCCCGTATGATTCCAGCAAGCGCGGCCGCCGCGCAGCAAAATTTCCGAAGCTAGAGGTCGATGGCCAGCCTGAGCTTGACCAGGTTGCGGTTGAAGTTGACGAGGTCGAGGCCGGCAGCCTGGGAAGTCGTGGCGCCCCAGGCCTGAATGTTCCAGCCTCCCGACAGCGACACACCCTGCCCCAGGGTCATGTAGAACACCGGGCCCATATTGACCGCCTGACCGACCAGCGACCCCAACGCCAGTCCGTCGAAGGCGCGCTCGTAGCGGACCTCCGCGCCGGCATAGAGCCAGGGCATCAGCCGTGTCGAGAAGGCGGCGTCGAATCCCAGGAAAGACATGTCGGTCGTGAGGCCGCTGGCGTGATTGCGCACCCGGCCGAAGTCGTAGACCAGGTTCAGCGCCGCGAAGAGCCGATCGGGGACCAGCGCGCGGTCGACGATGCCGATCAGACCCATTCCCCAGGCATCGGCCGGCGCACCACTCAGAGGATCGACGAAGCCGACGGCAGGTGCCGCGACGAAGGTGAGCCCGACGGGCGCCGTCTCGCGAGCGAGCGCCCGCCAGCGAAATTCCAGACCGACACGTTCGGCCGCGACCTGCTGCACATCGTTGATGTCCGTGACCCCGGAACTGTCGAAGCGCGTGAAGGTAATCGAGGGAGCGATGCGAAAGGCGTTGGTCAGCGGGTACTTGAGCGACGCCGTGGCCGACATGGCGCTGTAGCTCCCGTCCGCCCGCCCGAACGCGCCGATCGTCTCGAGTTCGGCCTCGGGCTGACGCGCGGTACCGATGTCGCTGCCTTCGGTGAAGCCGAACATGTGTTCGGTGTCGACGCCCGCTCCAGAGCATGGCGATGCCGGCAGCAGGGCCGGTATCGACGCGAGGACAACCCAGACGGCGACGAAGCGCCCAGCCTTCACACTGCGCCCCTCATACCGCGCCGCCATCGACGGCGCGGCCTTCGCCGCGCCAGCGCAGCATGCCCCCCGGCAGGTTGGCGACGTCGCTGAAGCCCGCCTTCTGAAGGATTGCCGTGGCGTGCGCAGACCGGCTGCCGGCGCGACAGACCGCCACGATCGGCTTGTCCTTCGGGATCTCGGCGGCCTTCGCCGCGAGGTCTCCCAGCGGCACGAGCTGGGCACCGCGAATGTGGCCCAGCGGCCCTGTGAACTCGCTGGGCTCGCGCACGTCGACGACGCGCACCTTTCCGAGGTTTTCCTCCAGCCAGTGCGGCTCCACTTCCCAGACACCCGAGAAGGTGAAGCGCAGCGGCGCCCAGTCAGGGTCCTGGAGTGCCGCGGCGTCGTTGCCCGGCTGGCCGCAGCGCAGATTGGCCGGCACCGCCTCGTCGATCTTCTTCGGGTGAGGCAGGTTGAGGTTCTTCATGTAGCCCGCGTAGTCGGCCTCGCCGATTTCGCCGCCGAGCCTGGGGTTGTACTTCTTCTCCTCGGCGACGCTGCTGACGGTGAGGCCGCGATAGTCGTGCGCCGGATAGAGCAGGCAGGTCTCCGGCAGGGAAAAGATGCGGCTGCGCACCGAGCGGTAGAGAGCGCGCGCGTCGCCCTGCTGGAAGTCGGTGCGGCCAGAGCCCCGGATCAGCACGCAATCGCCGGTGAAGGCCATGCTCTCGTCGTCGAGCACGTAGGTCAGGCAGCCGCTGGTGTGGCCGGGCGTCGAGCGCACTTCCAGCGAGCGCTTGCCGAAGACGACGCGGTCGCCGTCCTTGAGCAGCCGGTCGGCGCCGGTGGCGCCGCTCGCCTCGGCCAGCGCGATCCCGCAATGCTCGCGCTGCTTCAGCAGCCAGGCGCCGGTGACATGATCGGCGTGGACGTGCGTCTCGAGCGACCACAGCAGGGTGAGTCCCAATTCCGCGATCAGCGCCGAGTCGCGCCGCACCTGCTCGAAGACCGGATCGATCAGCACGGCTTCTTTGGTGACCGAGCACCCCAGCAGGTAGGTGTAAGTCGACGAGGTCGGATCGAAGAGCTGGCGGAAGATGAGCATACGGGGACTCACTGCTTGTTCTTGCTCCTCCCCCGTCATCGGGGGAGGTGCCCGCGTCTTACACGGGCGGAGGGGTCATGGGCGACGACGACGCCGGGATTGCTGACCCCTCCGTCGTCGCCGCGCGCCGCCACCTCCCCATCTGAATGGGGAGGAAGTACCAGCCAAGACGTCAGGGCGCGCTCGCCTTGTCGATGGCCGCCACGTCGGCGGCATCGAGCTTGACGCTCGGCGCGGCGATCAAGTCCTTGAGCTGCTGCAGGCTGGTGGCGCTGACGATCGGCGCCGTGATCGACTTGCGCTGCAGCAACCAGGCGAGCGTCACCTGCGTGTTGTCGACATTGTGCTTCCTCGACACCTCGTCGAGTACCTTCAGCACGCCCAGCCCCTTGGGGTTGATGTACTTCTTGACGCCGGCGCCGCGCTTGGCCTCCCCGACATCGGCCTCGGAGCGGTACTTGCCCGACAGGAAGCCCGAGGCCAGCGAGTAGTACGGGATCACGCCGATCCCCTCCTTCAGGCACTCGTCCTCCAGCGCGCCCTCGAACAGGGCGCGCTCCATCAGATTGTAGTGCGGCTGCAGGCTCTCGTACCTCGGCAGGCCCTTCTCCCTAGAGATCTTGGCGGCCTCCGCGAGGCGCGGCGCATCGTAGTTCGAAGCGCCGATCGCCCTGAGCTTGCCCGCTTTCACCAGCTGGCCGTAGGTCGAGAGCGTCTCCTCGAGCGGCGTGGCCTTGTCGTCCTTGTGCGACTGGAAGAGGTCGACATAGTCGGTGTTTAG
>CAYZQZ010000520.1:0-3029 GCA_964480235.1 uncultured Reyranella sp.
CACGCACCGGCGGCCCGAGTTGAAGAGGTGGGCCATCGAGTTTTTCTTGGAAGTGTCATTCGGCGCGCCAAAACCGGCCACTCATCGGCGCTCATAACCGGCCACCGTGTGGGGGGTATTGGACGGAAGAATCCTCTTGTTCGGCCCTGTTGGCAAGTGGCGTGATCAGGTCGTAGCGGCTCGAGCGGTCGTATCACCACCGGCTGCGGCTGCTTTCGCCCGTCGATTCCCGGTCGGCGCGCTGGCCGGTTTTGGATTGGCCACGGGTTCCGAGACGGGCCCTGAATCGTCTCCGAGGCGGTTCCTCAGCCGGTAGCTTCGGCCCTGGAACGTGACGATCTCGGCATGGTGGAGAAAGCGATCGAGGATGGCCGAGGCGCTGGGCACGTCGCCCAGGAGCTTGCCCCAGTCTTCGAGCGGTCGGTTGCTCGTCATGATGGTGCTTCTGGTCTGGTGGCGGCGCATGATGATCTCGAAGAGGTATTCGCCGCTGCGCTTTGGCAGCTGCTTCATGCCCATGTCGTCGATGATGAGGAGGTCGGGCCGGAGGTACCGGGCGAGCGTGGTGTCGTCCTCACCGATGGCCTCGTCGTGGAGGAAATCTCGCACGACATCGAAGACGGAGCGGTAGAGCGCGGTCCGGCCCTGCTTGATGGCGGCGTAGCCGATGGCCTGGGCCAAGTGCGTCTTTCCGGTGCCGGGTGGCCCCATGAGAAGCACATCGCGGGCGTCATCGAGGAACTTGCCGGTGGCCAGTTCGAAGAGCTGCTTGCGTGGTAGTGAGGCGTTGAACTCCCAGTCGAACTGGTCGAGGGTCTTGAGATCCCGGAAGCAGGCGAGCTTGGTGCGGCGATCGAGCTTGCGATGGTCGCGGACGGCGACTTCGTCCTGGAGGATGAGTTCGAGGAACTCGAGGTGGCTCAGGCGGCTGGCCTGGGCTTCCTGGAGGCGGACGTCGAGCGAACCGGCGAGCCCTGAGAGCCGGAGATAGCGGAGAGTGGAGCGGAGGTGGTCATGCATCGCAAAAACTCCTGGGAAAGAAACAAAAGTCTCCGATCCGTCACGGTGACGAATCGGGTGCTACGCTTGGCTTGTCCGGCGAAAAGGAGTCAGGCTCTGCTGAGGAGCACCCTGACGAGCGATACCCGGACCACAGGCATTCGCTTTTGGTCCCGTCGCCCCGCTGGTTCGCGCCTGCGGGGCGATGGTCTTTCATGTCGGAAGGGATGCCTGTGTCATGGCTCCCAAAACCTTCGCCCATGGATGGGCGACTCTGGCGGCGATGGATCGCCCGCGCCACCACAGCGGCATAATCTTCGAGCGGCCGGATGATCGGATGTTCGGCGAGGAACTCGAGCGGCTGCTGCCTATCGGCCGCGTGCGCGATCAGTTGCCGGAGCGGCCTGAGCCGATAGCACTGGTTCGCGAGGGCCGTTTCGCAGGCCCGTTCCAGCTCCGTGCAGGTGTGCTTCTTGGTGAGCGACAGAAGCCCCTGCACCACACGATGGCCTTCGATGCCACGGGCAGCGACGACGGCCTCGGCCCAGGCGTGCGTGTGTGGCCCGATCGCCCGCACCTTGCCCAGCAGGTAGGCGATGCCGCGTTCGAGGCCGTTGATCTTCGTGGGATCAAGGTGCCTTGCATCGGTGCTGAAGCGGCCCTGGTCATGCTTGGCGTGGATCGCGATCTGCTGCATCCGATCGTTGAACACCCGCACGGTGCGACCGTTCCAGCGGACCCAGACCTCGCGGCCGAGGTACTCCGGCGGCACCGAGTAGAAGGCCTTGGCGACCTCGACGTGGCCGTCGCGGCTGACCTTGCGCTTGGCCTCGCGAAAGTTCTCGAACCGCGAGGCAGGGAGCGGCAGGAGGGCCGCCCGTTCCGCCTCGTTGAAGTGTGTGAGCACGTGTCGCTTGGTCGTGCCGTGAATCCGTCTGTCGGCCGTGTCTCGCTCCCACTTCTGCAGCTGTTCGTTCTGTTCGGCGAGGCTCGTGAACGAGCGGCCCTTGAGACCGTTGCCCTTCATGTAGCCGATGCCACGCTCGACCTTCCCCTTGTGTCGTGGCGTTCTCGGCTTCGTGGGAAGCGGCGTCGTGCCGTAGTGGCGGCAGAACTCCGCGAACTTGGGGTTCAGGTCCGGGTCGAACCAGTCGGGCTTGATCACCCCGGCCTTGAGGTTGTCGATGACGAGCGTCCGGGGCACGCCGCCGAAATGCTCGAAGGCGTTCTCCAGGCAACGGATGAAGTCTTCGACCGACTGCGTAAAGGACGCCTCGCTGTAGCCGCGTCGCGAGTGCGAGAGGACGACTCGGATGGCGTGGGTCTTCCGGCGCTTCCGGTCGGGGCCGATGACCGGTGCACCTGTGCCAAAGTCGATCTGCGCTTCGAATCCCGGCGGGCTCTCCATCCGCCGGAACGGCACGGGGGTCGTGGCACCGTGCTTGTTCAAGAGCCGCCGCACGCTGTCGTAGCTGACCGCGGCGGCCGCCGGATGCTCGGCCAGGAGGTCCTGATGGATCCGCGTGGCCGATAGGCCTCGCTGTCGCTGCTCGAGGAGCCAGTCGAGCCAAGGGCTCGCATCGCTTGTCCGGCCAGCTGGCAGCCCGGTCGGCGGCTCAGCACCGGCCGCGGACGGCCCGTTCAGACCGGTCGGCGGTTCAAAACCAGCCAGCGCCGTTTCAGTCCCGGCCGGGAAAATCGGCGCATTGGCTGGTTTTGAAATCGGCTCGCCGGTGACCCTTAGCCGCCGCGAGACCGTCCCTCGGTCGATCCCAAGCCGCCCTGCAATCTCACGACAGGACAATCCTGCCGATCGTAGTGATTGAATCGCCTCGATCGTCGTCATCTTCAGTACATTCGCCATAACAGGCCTCCTTCCGCGGCTGTGCCGCTGAAAGACCTGTAGGTCGAAATGCTCCGTGAAGATGGCCGGAGTTCATGCGCCGATCACTGGCTGGTTTTAAGCGCCGACTGACATCCTCACCATGGACGGCGACGCGGACCTATCGTGGGCGATTCGCGGAGCTGCT
>CAYZQZ010000521.1:0-3024 GCA_964480235.1 uncultured Reyranella sp.
CGCCAACATGGTGTTCGTCACCGCCGGCATGGGCGGCGGCACCGGCACGGGTGCGGCACCTGTCATCGCTGCCGCGGCGCGCGAGCAGGGCATCCTGACCATCGGCGTCGTCACCAAGCCGTTCCACTTCGAAGGCCGTCGCCGCATGCAATCGGCGGAGCAGGGCATCCTCGAGCTGGAGAAGGTGGTCGACACGCTGATCGTCATCCCCAACCAGAACCTGTTCAAGATCGCCAACGAGAAGACGACGTTCGCCGACGCCTTCAAGATGGCGGACGACGTGCTGCACATGGGCGTGCGCGGCGTCACCGATCTGATGGTGATGCCCGGCCTGATCAACCTCGACTTCGCGGACATTCGCACGGTGATGGGCGAGATGGGCAAGGCGATGATGGGGACCGGCGAGGCCGAAGGGCCGGACCGTAGCCGCGTCGCCGCCGAGAGCGCGATCAGCAATCCGCTGCTGGAAGACCACTCGATGAAGGGCGCCAAGGGCGTGCTCATCAACATCACCGGCGGTCTCGACATGACTCTGCACGAGGTCGACGAGGCGGCTAACCGCATCCGTGAGGAAGTCGACGGCGACGCCAACATCATCTTCGGCTCGACCTTCGATGCCTCCATGCAGGGCCGCATGCGCGTGTCGGTGGTCGCCACCGGCATCGCCGCCTTGGCGGCACAGCAGCCGGTGCCGAACTACCTGAACCTCGACACCAGCCGGCCGGCACAGACCGGCCAGCCCGCGCTTAGCCGTCCGACGGCGCCCGTCGGGCGGGTCGCGACGCCGACCGCGGCAACCGCTGCACCGATGGCCGCTCCGGTCATGCCGGTTCCGGTACCAGCCGCCCCGGTCGCGGCGCCGATGGCCGCCGCGCCGATCGTTCAGCCGGCACCGGCGCCGATGGTTGCCGCCCAGCCCGCCGCGCCGGTCATGCAGGCCGCGCCTGCGCCGGTGATGCAGGCGGAGCCTGCGCCGATGGCGGAGATGCCGGCGGCGCCGATGGCCGCCGCTGCGCCGATCGAAGCCCCCGTTGCCGCGGCACCGGCGCCGGTTCAGGCTCCGATCCAGGCCGCTGCGCCGGTCGCGCAGGCTCCGGCTCCGACGCCTGCGCCGGCACCCGCCGCGCCGGCCCGTCCGCTGGTCGACGAGACCGACTGGCGGGTCACGCGTCCGGCGGCCCGGCCGGTGGTTCGGGCCGAACCCGTGACGGCGCGCCCGATCACGGCCCGTCCCGTCGCGGCCGAGGCGCGTGCACCGAACCTGTTCCAGCGCATCACCGGTGCGTTCGCGTCTCCCAAGCCTGCGACGCAGGCGGCGGTCGCCGCGGCGCCGACGGCGGCTCCCGCCCCGGCACCGGTTGAACCGCCGGTCGCGCGGCCGGCGGCAGAGAATGTCGTCGCGGTGGCGCCCAAGGCGGCGCCGGCGCGGCCGCAGCCGGTGCAGACCTCGATCAGTCTGGAAGTCAGCGAGCGCGCCAAGCCAGCGCGTGAAGACGACGACCTGCAGATTCCCGCTTTCCTGCGTCGGCAAGCCAACTGACGCAGGCTCTCTGCTTCATCCACGCATCTTTCGAGGGGCCGGTCCGGCCCCTCTTTTTTTGCCTCCCGCATGATATAAGGCGGCGCAACACCCCACGGATGGGAAATGTCGAAAGCGTTGGCAGACAAGGCTCGATTCTCGTTGGCACTGACCGCAATCGCTCTCGCTCTCGGCGGGTGCGGCTGGTTCGGCAGTGACAAGGACAAGCCCTATGTCGAGACGCCGGTCGAGGTGCTCTACAACCGCGCGCTCGATGACCTTGGCCAGCAGGACTACAAGCTGGCAGCCAAGGAGTTCGAGGAAGTCGACCGCCAGCACCCCTATTCGGTGTGGGCGACCAAGGCGCAGATCATGGCGGCCTTCACCTACTACCAGGCCAACAAGTACGACGACGCGATCATCGCGCTCGACCGCTTCATACAGCTCCATCCGGGCCACAAGGACATCCCCTACGCCTACTACCTGAGGGGGCTTTGCTTCTACGAGCAGATCTCCGATGTCGGCCGTGATCAGCGTATCACCCAGCAGGCGCTCGACGCGCTCGCCGAGGTGGTCAAGCGTTATCCCGACACACCCTATGCCCGTGACGCGCGCCTCAAGGTCGAACTGACCATCGACCATCTTGCCGGCAAGGAGATGCTGGTCGGCCGCTACTATCAGAAGCAGCAGCAATTCGTCGGCGCCATCAATCGCTACCGCATGGTGATCGAGCGCTATCAGACCACGACCCATGTCCCCGAGGCGCTGCATCGCCTCGTCGAGTGCTACCTGGCACTTGGCGTCAAGCAGGAGGCACAGGAGGCGGCCGCGGTGCTGGGCTACAACTTCCCGGGCAGCGACTGGTACGCCGACAGCTACTTCCTGATGACCGGCGAGGACTATCGGTTCGACGACAAGGGCGGCGGCGGCAGCGGCGGCAGCTGGTTCTCCAAGATATTCTGACCGGCCGACATGCTCCTCTCACTTTCGATCCGCGACTTCGTGCTGATCGAAAAGCTCGACCTGACGTTCACCCATGGGCCTGAGTCGGGACTTGGAGCGCTGACCGGCGAGACCGGTGCCGGCAAATCCATCCTGATCGACGCGCTCGGCCTGGCGCTGGGCAACCGCGCCGACAGCGCCGCGGTGCGCCGCGGCGCCCAGCAGGCCACGGTGGCGGCCTCGTTCGATCTTGGCCGCGACCACGCCGCACGGGCCATCCTTGCCGAACAGGGTTGGGACGACGAGGACGTGCTGACCCTGCGGCGGACCGTCGGCTCCGACGGCCGCGGCCGCGCCTTCGTCAACGATCAGCCGGCGTCGGTGGCGCTGCTGCGTCGCCTCGGCGAGACCCTGGTCGAGATCCAGGGTCAGATGGAGCAGCACGGTCTGCTGGACATGGCTACGCACCGCGCCGCGCTCGACGTCTTCGCGGGCCTGGAGAAGCCGGGCGACGCCGTGCGGCAGTCCTGGCGGGCCTGGCGAGCTGCCGAGCAGGCCAAGGC
>CAYZQZ010000522.1:0-3015 GCA_964480235.1 uncultured Reyranella sp.
CGTAGGCCCGCTTGCCGTCGATCTTGAGGGCGGAGAAGGCCGGCGGCACCTGCTCGATTGTGCCGATAAAGGCTCGAAGGACGGCCCGGATCTCCGCATCGGATGGCCGCACATCGCTGGTTTCGGTGACCTCGCCTTCGGCATCCTCGGTCGAGCGGGCCTCGCCGAAGCGCAGGGTGAACCGGTACTCCTTCGCGCCATCCATCACGAACGGCACGGTTTTGGTCGCCTCCCCCAGCGCGATCGGCAACACCCCGCAGGCCAGCGGATCGAGCGTGCCGCCGTGGCCCGCCTTCTGCGCGCCGAACAGGCGGCGCACCTTGCCGACCGCCTGGGTTGAACCGAGTCCCACCGGCTTGTCGAGGATCACCCATCCGTCGACCTTGTCGCCTTTCTTGATACGCGCCATTGCCGGCGCATTTAGGCCGACAATGCGTTGCGCGCCAATCTCCGCTTCAGGCAGTCTGCAAGTCATGAAACGGGGGAGGGCGACCGGCCAGCGGGGGCTGCCGGTCCTATTCGGACTTTTCTTTTTGTCGGGCGCAGCAGCGCTGATCTACCAGACAGCATGGCACCGACTGCTCGGCCTGTTCGCCGGCGCCGACACGATCGCCGCCGCCTTGGTTGTCGGAGCGTTCCTGCTCGGCCTGGGCGTCGGCAGCCTGGCGGCCGGCCTGTATGCCGATCGCTTGTCCCGCCGCGCCGCTCTCGTGGCCTTTGCCCTGTGCGAGATCGGCATCGCGGGCTTCGCAGCTCTCAGCCCATGGCTCTACTACGACGTGATCTATCGCGGGCTGTTTTCGGTTTCGTCGTCGCGCGCCGTGGTGTTTGGTGTCGTCTTCGCTGGTCTGCTCTGGCCCACGTTCCTGATGGGTTGCTCGCTGCCGTTCCTGTCGAAGGCGGTCGTACGCCAGATCAGCGGTTCAGCGCAGCTGATCGGCCGGCTCTATGGCGTCAACACCCTTGGTGCCGGTGTCGGCGCCTTCGTCGGCGGCTGGGTCCTGCTGGGCTCGCTGGGCTTCGATGTCACGATCTTCGTTGGAGCCGCGCTCAATCTGATCGTCGCGGCCGGCGGCCTGCTCCTGGCGCGCGGCCTCGACTTGAGCGGCCCGACCCCCGCGCTGAAGGCAAGCGCGGAAGCCCCCGGCAACGGCAGCGTGGTGTGGGGCTGGGCGGCCCTGGTCTTCATCAGCGGCTTCCTGATCGTGGCCCTGCAAATCGTCTGGTACCGCCTGATCGGCGTGATGCTGCAGTCCAACGGCTATTCCTTCTCTCTGGTACTGACCGTGTTCCTCCTCGGCGACGCGGCCGGCCTACTGGTCGGCGCCCGGGTGATCGACCGTATCGCAGATCCACGCCGATTCTTCTTCCAGATGCAGGGGGTGGCGACGGCGCTAGGGCTCGGCGGCGCGTGGTTCGTCTATCTCGCCATCGGTATCGGACTGCTGCCCGACACCTTCGTCGATCGCGACATCATGGGACCGGGCACGGCGCAACCGATGCTGATCGCGCTGCTGCTGCTCGTCGTGGTGCTGCCCGCCTCTTTCACGATGGGCTTTTCCTTCCCTGTGGTGCAGAAGGCAGTGCAGCAGGATCTCGCCCGGCTGGGCAGCCGCGTCGGCTTCGTGCAACTCGCGAATATCGTCGGCAACAGCGCCGGCAGCTTGGTGGCCGGGCTGCTGTTGCTCGATCTCTTCGGCACCGCGGGCACACTCCGTCTGCTGGCTGCGATCGGCCTAGCCTTCGCGGCGATCCAACTCGTCGGCGCCCGTGGGCCGCGCTGGGCCTACGTGCCCGCAGCAGTGCTCGCCGCGGGTCTGGCTCTCTTTCCGGGCGGCGAAGGCTTCTGGCGGCGGCTGCACGGGCTCACCGGCGAGCGCGCCATCGTCGCCGAAGACAAGACAGGCCTCAGCGTCCTGAAGTTCAACTCCGACGACAAAGCTAAGCTCTACATCCAGGGCCATTCGCAAAGCGACCTGCCCTTCGCCACCGTGCACAGTTTCCTGGGCGCGATCGGTCCGCTGACGCACGAGCAGCCGAGGCAAGTTCTGGTGATCGGCTCGGGCACCGGCGGAACGCCCTATGCTGCGGGCGCACACCCGTTGACCGAGAAAGTCCGGCTGATCGAGATCGTCGAGCCCGTCATCGACACGCTGCGCCGGTATGCGAAGGACGGCGGCAAGAAGGGCATCGACCGGCTGCTGAACGACCGGAAATTCCAAGTAGTGGTCGCCGATGGACGACACGCGCTGGCGCTCGACGGCACGACGTACGATGTGATCGAAGCCGATGCGATACTGCCGAAAACCGCGCTGTCAGGACTGCTCAACTCCCAGGAGTTCTTCCAGCAGGTACGGACCAAACTGGCGCCCGGCGGCATCTACGTGCAGTGGGCGCCGACCCCGCGCTCGGTCGACACGTTCCGCTCGGTATTTCCCTACGTGACGTTGATGCATCCGGCGCTGTTGGGCAGCGACCGGCCGATCCCGCTCGACCGCGACCGCATCCTGGCGCTGCTGGCGCGGCCGGAAGTCGAGGCGCATTTCGCGGCGGCGGGGACCGACCGCGCCGAACTGCGGCAATGGTTCGCCGACAAGAAGATCGAACCGCTGAATGAGGGCAGGACCGCGACGGCGCCCGAACCAAATACCGACTTCTTTCCGCGCGACGAGTACTACCTCAATCGTCGTCCTTGACGCCGGGCTTGCCGGCATCTTGGCGCAGATCCTGCGCGACGTCGGGCCGCCGCAACAGCGCGCCGATCCGGTCGGCCTCGTCGAACGTCCTGTCAAGCTGGAAGCGGATGTCGGGGGCGCTGCGCAGCCCGGCCTTCTCGCTCACCCGGGCGCGGAACCACGGCGCCGCGCGCTTCAGGGCCGCGAGGATCTTCTCGCTGTCCTTGCCGCCCAGCGGCATCACGAAGGCCGTGGCATTGCGCAGGTCCGGACTGACATCGACCGACGTCACCGTGACGGTGGCGCCGCGCAGATCGGGATCGCGCATGTTGCCACGCTC
>CAYZQZ010000523.1:0-3006 GCA_964480235.1 uncultured Reyranella sp.
CAGCCGCGACGGGCTGCTATCGGCGCTGAAGCGCGAGAGCGTGCCACTCGACAAGATCGTCGAGGCGGGGCTCGCCATCCAGCCCGACGAGGGCGGCCGCGAGCCCTACGACCGCTTCCGCGGCCGGGTCATGTTCACCATCAACGACCGCCGCGGCCGCGCCATCGCCTTCGGCGGCCGCGTGATGGGCCAGGGCGAGCCAAAGTACCTCAACTCGCCAGAGACGCCCCTCTTCCACAAGGGCGCCAACCTCTATTGCCTGGACCGCGCGCGTGTTGCTGCGACCAAGGACCAGCCGGTGATCGTGGCCGAAGGATACATGGACGTGATCGCTCTGCACGGAGCGGGGTTCACCGGCGCGGTGGCGCCGCTCGGCACCGCGCTGACCGAGGGACAGCTCGGCGAACTTTGGAAGCTCGCCGACGAGCCCTATCTCTGCTTCGACGGCGACAATGCCGGTCGCCGCGCTGCCCAGCGCGCCGCCGAACGCGCCCTGCCGCTGCTGCGTGCCGGCAAGAGCCTCAGGTTTCTGGCACTGCCCGGCGGCGAGGATCCCGACAGCCTGATCCGTGCCCGCGGGCCCGAGGCGATCGAGGGCGTCCTGAAGCTCGCCCGCCCGTTGTCCGACGTGATCTGGGATCTCGAAACCGACGGCAAGCCGGGCGACACCCCGGAGCGCCGCGCCAGCATCCGCCGCGGCCTGATGCAGCGGGCCGATCAGATCGCCGATCCCGACGTGCGCAGCTTCTACCGCACCGAATTCCGCGAACGGCTCGATAAGCTGTATGGCGGCCAGCGCAAGCCGTGGACGCCCAGCGGGACATGGGGCACGCGGCGCCAGATACCGGGCCGCTTCGGCGACCGGCCGGCGCCCTTTGCCGCAGGCATGGCGGCACGCCGGGCCGATGCCGACCTCGAACCCTCGCCCGAGGCACGCGCCCTGCTCGGCGCCCTGATCGAGCGGCCGGCCATGTTGCACGTCCTGGCCGAGGAACTGGCCAACCTGTCGATCCCTGAGGGCGATCTCGACCGGCTGCGGTCGGCCCTGCTCGACGCCTTGGCCCTGCTGCCTTCGGGCGTTGACCCTGCCGCCGAAGAGGCGGTCGGGGGCGACACCCCCCTTGAAGAACGGCTGATCCTCGAACATCTCCAGCGCTGCGGGCTCGCCGGGCTCGCCGCCGCTGCCCAGGCCAAGGCGCTGCGGGTATTCCGCGACGACCCGCGGAATCCCGACGGCTGGATCGGCCAATGGCGGCACGCCGCCAGCGAGCTGGGCCGTCGCCTGGCGGGGCCGGAGGAACTCAAGCAGGCCGAAGCCGCCCTGGCGGAAAACCCCAGCCAGGAGAACTGGGAGAACTTGCAGGCCATACTGGCCAGAATGCAGCGCGAGCGCCTTGATTCAGGCACAGGGCAGACCTGACCGGCTGCCAAAACCCGCCGCTGGCCCTATCGCCGCTTGAACTTAGTGCCCATATAGTAGAAGGGTATGTTTAGCGGGCCGCCCTCCCGCGACACCCTTCTTGCAGCCTCCCTGACGGCCAACTGGCCGCTGGAATCGTATTGTCGCACTCCATAGGAACCCAATGGCGACCAAGACCGCGACCGTAGCCCAACCCGAGACCCCGGAAGCCCGCGACGAGGGACCGGACGCCCCTCTTCTCGATACCCTCGGCGCCGAGCTCAAGAAGCTCGTCCAGAAGGGCAAAGAGCGAGGCTACGTCACCTATGACGAGCTGAACGCCGCCCTGCCGCCCGACGAAGTGTCCTCCGAGCAGATCGAGGACACGATGGCGATGCTGTCGGAAGCCGGTGTCAACGTGGTCGAAGCCGAGGAGCAGGAAGAAGCGCCTGCCGCCAATCCGGCCGAGCCTGCCAAGACGGCGGTGGTTGCAGCCGAAGCGACGGGCGAGGACGAGGAGCTGGGCCGCACCGATGATCCCGTCCGCATGTATCTGCGCGAGATGGGCTCGGTCGAGCTGCTTTCCCGTGAAGGCGAAATCGAGATCGCCAAGCGCATTGAGGCCGGCCAGGACAAGATGATCGGGGGCATCTGCGAGAGCCCGATGACGATTACGGCGCTGCTGATGTGGCGCGACGCAATCAACGAAAGCCGCATGCTGCTGCGCGACGTGATCGACCTCGAGGCGACGCAGGGTGGCGTCCCGGGCGAGGGCAAATCGGCCGCCGAGCCACCGCCGGTGCCGGCGCCGCGGCCGGCCATCCTGAAGCCGATCGTGCGCACGGCACCGCCGCCGCCGGCCGCCAATGGCGAGGCCGCCGAAGGTGGCGAGGCCGGCACCGAGGACGACGACGAAAACGCCCTGTCGCTGTCGGCGCTCGAAGAGAAGCTCAAACCCGAGGTTCTCCGGACGCTGACCAAGATCGCCAAGGTCTATCTCGAGATGTCGAAGGTCCAGAACCGGCGCCTGTCGACGCTCGGCCGCGGCCAGAAGCCGAGCGCGGAGTTCGAGAAGAGCTACGAGAAGCATCGCAAGAAGATCGTCGAGCTGGTGCGCACCGTGCACATCAATGCGCACCGCATCGAGCAGCTCAAGCTCTCGCTCTACGACCTGAACCGCAAGCTGATGATGCACGAAGGCAAGCTGATGCGGCTCGCCGAGAGCTTCCGCATCAACCGCCAGGATTTCCTCGACCATTACCTGAACCACGAACTCGACCCGAACTGGCTCGAGAAGGTCGGCAAGCTGTCGGGCAAGGGCTGGAAGGATTTCGCCAAGAAGCGGGCGAGCGAGGTCGAGAAGATCCGTGAGGAGATCAAGCTGATCTCCGAGGCCGCTGGCGCGCCGATCTTCGAGTACCGCCGCATGGTCAAGACCGTGCAGGACGGCGAGCGCGAGATGATGCGGGCGAAGAAGGAGATGATCGAGGCCAACCTGCGCCTCGTCATCTCGATCGCCAAGAAGTACACGAACCGCGGCCTGCAGTTCCTGGACCTCATCCAGGAAGGCAACATCGGCCTGATGAAGGCGGTCGACAAGTTCGAGT
>CAYZQZ010000524.1:0-2996 GCA_964480235.1 uncultured Reyranella sp.
GAACGAACCGGCTTCCGGCATGCCGGGTGCTCCCTTCGGTCCGGCATTGCGCAGTACCAGGATGTCGTCGGCCTTGACGTCGAGTGCGGATCCCGCGCCGCGCGCGGCGAGATCCTCCAGCGAGTCGAAGACTACGGCGCGACCAGTGTGGGTGAGCAGGGCAGGGGTCGCCGCCGCGTGCTTAATGACAGCGCCGCGCGGCGCGAGGTTGCCGCGCAGCACGGCCATGCCGCCGGTCGCCTTGATCGGGTTCTTCGGCGTCCGGATGACCGTCTGGTTGGGAATGATCTCCGCGTTGTCTATCACCTGCTTGATCGTGGTGCCGGCGACGGTCCGGCATTTCACATCGAGATGCGCGCTGATTTCCCGCATCAGGCGAGAATTGCCCCCGGCCCAGTGGAAATGCTCCATGTAGTGATCGCCCGACGGCTTGAGATCGACCAGCACCGGCACCTTTCTTCCGATCGCGTCGAATTCCTCCAGTTCAATTTCGATGCCAAGCCGGCGCGCGACGGCGGTGAGATGAACCAGTGCATTGGTCGAGCCACCGATCGCCTGCAGGACCGTGAGGGCGTTACGGATTGCGGCACGCGTCATGATCTCACTGGGTTTCGGCCCCTGCCTGACCGCCATTTCCGCCGCGAGCTTGCCGGTTGCTTCGGCGACACGCAGCCGATCGGAGTGCGTGGCGGGAATTGAGCCCGAACCGGGCAGGCCCATGCCGAGTGTCTCGACGATGCAGCCCATCGTGCTGGCGGTGCCCATCACCATGCAGGTACCTTTGGTCGGCGCCAGCCGTTCGCTGACCTTGTCGATGTCTTCCTGACTGAAAGTGCCGGCGCGGAACTGGCCCCACAGGCGGCGGCAGTCGGTGCAGGCGCCCAGCACCTCGCCCTTGAAGTGGCCGACCAGCATAGGGCCGACCGGCAGCACGACCGCCGGGCGGTCGACCGAGGCGGCGGCCATCAACTGGGCCGGCAGGGTCTTGTCGCAGCCGCCGATCAGCACGACGGAATCCATCGGCTGGGCGCGCACCATCTCCTCGGTGTCCATCGCCATCAGATTGCGCAGGAACATCGAGGTCGGGTGCGAGAAGCTCTCGTGGATCGACACGGTCGGGAAGACCATCGGCATTGCGCCGGCCAGCATGACGCCGCGCTTCACCGCCTCGATCAGGTCCGGCACGTTGCCGTGGCAGGGGTTGTAGTCGCTGAAGGTGTTGGTGATGCCGACGATCGGCCGATCGAGTGCATCGTCGGTATAGCCGCCCGCCTTGAGGAAGGCCTTACGCAGGAACAGGGAGAAGCCGGCATCGCCGTAGGTCGCCAGACCCTGGCGCATGCCGGTGGGCCGCTTTGGCGTTGCGCCGCCGCGCTTCTTGCGGGTTGCCATCTTGGTTATTCTCCCTGTCTTGCGCTGTAGTTTGTCAGGTCATCGCCTGCGCTTCCAGACCGGCGGCCCAACGCGCATGAGCCGCGGCGTCGCGGCCGGCGACGATCGTGCGCGCGAGTTCGCGGCCCATCAGGGCGCCGAACTTGAAGCCATGGCCCGAGCACGGCGACATCACCCAGCCCTTGGCGCCGTGCTTTTCGACCACGAAGCGCTCGTCTTCGGTGACGGTGTAGAAGCAGACCTTCAGGCGATCGATTTGCCAGGCGTCGAAGCCGCGCAGCAGTTCGCGGCAGCGCGCCAGCAGCGGCGTCATTTCGGCGGCGGTGGCCTCGCGTGCCATCTCCGGATCGCCCCGGCGGCTGAACTCGTGATCGCCGACCTTCATGCCGCGACCTTGCATCGGCGGCACCAGGTAGAGGCCGACCTCGCCGGTCTTGTCGATGATCATTGGCCCTTTCGACCACGCGGCCCGTGCCTCTTCCGGCTGTCTGAAATAGACGACGACCTGCCGCGACGGCACCAGCCGGCCGCGCTGCGACGGCACCAGTCTGTCGACCCAGGCGCCGGCGGCGACGACTACGGAATCGGAGGTATGAGTGGCGCCACTTTCGGTCACGACCCGGCCATGCTCGAGATCGACCGCGCGAATGGGCGTTCCGGCGTGCAAGCGCACGTTCGGTTGCTGCGCAAGATGGCGCGCCAGCGCCGTCACGATGTCCTGTGCGAACAGTTCGCCGCCGGTATCGATCCACCAAGCGCGCTCGACGCCTCTGGCGTCGATCATGGGAAAGCGCCGCGGCAGATCGGCGAGCGGCAGTTCGGTCATCGGCCGGCCGATGGTGGCGAGACTCTCGGCCGAACGATCGGCCCAGTCGGCGCCGTTGCCGGTCAATGCCAACGTGCCGGTTGACGCGTACAGGCGTTTGCCAAGGTCGCGCCACATCTCTTCCCAGGCCTCGTAGGCCGGGTCGATCATGAGGGCGTAGCCGGTGTGACCGCCGTAGGGGTGGCGGATCAGGCGATGTTCGTCCATCGAGGAGGCGAGCGGATTGGGCAGCGTGCCTTGCTCGAAGAGTGCGACATCTTGGCCGGCGGCGGACAGTGCCCACGCCGTACTCAACCCCATGATTCCGCCACCGACGATGATCGTCTTCATCGGCAGATGTCTTATTGCGCCAGAGCAATCACCGCAAATGGGCACGTGGACCTGCGTTTTTGGGCATGCGTCCGGCCTTGAAAAGTCCCGTCCATTAAGCGTTGATGGCGTCAGCGTTTTCACAACCGGTAATCACAGCCAACAAGAAGCAAAAGGACGGATCATCATGGCAATGACCATGCTGCAGATGGCCGGCGCGTCGCCTACCCCCGCGACGATGGCCAATGGCGTGCTGCTGATCATCGACGCGCAGCGCGAATACACCGACGGACTGTTGCCGCTCACCGGCGTGGCAGCCGCCGTAGATTCTCTGGCGGTGCTGCTCGACAAGGCGCGCAAGGCCAATGCGCCCGTCGTTCATGTACGTCACAAGGGATCGGCGACCGGCAAGGCCTTCAATCCGACCCTGAGCGGCTTCGAGATCGTCAAGCCGCTCGCCCCGCGCGAT
>CAYZQZ010000525.1:0-2984 GCA_964480235.1 uncultured Reyranella sp.
GGCCGCGCGATCCAGTGACTCTGGGCCTGTGCACGCTCAAGGATCTCAACGACGCCGTCGACCGCGCCCGCCGCAAGGCTGCGCGCGAAGATGCGGCGAAGAAGAAAGCTGCCGCGAAGGCCGCTGTTGCGGACGAGGCTCCGCCGACCGAGACGCCGGTCGATCCGGGCGAAGCCGATCAGCCGGATCTCGAGCACAACAATCACTAGAGCTGAATGAGGGGGCCCGCGGCCCCCTCGATCATTTTGGCGCGCGTGCCGTGCGTCAGACCTTCAGCATGATCTTTCCGACGTGATCGGCGCGCTCCAATTCGGCATGTGCGCCGGCGGCGTCGGTCAACGGGAAGGTCTTGTAGATGATCGGCTTGATCGCGCCCTTCTCGAGCAGCGGCCAGACCTTTTCCTTTAGGCCCTGGGCCATGCGTCCCTTGTTGGCGATGCTCTGCGGCCTGAGTGTCGAGCCGGTGATGGTGAGCCGGTTGACCATCACCGCGCCGGCACTCAGCTCGGCGGTGGCGCCGCGCTGAAGCGCGATGATCACCAGCCGCCCATCCTGTTTCAGGAGGCGGATATTCTGCGGGATGTAATCGCCCGCCACCATGTCCAGCACGACATCGACACCGCCCACCAGCTTCTTCACCTCGGCCGCCCAATCGTTGTCCTTGTAGAGGACGGCGTGATCGGCACTGAGCTTGAGGACCGCATCGGCTTTTTCCTTCGTGCGCACGGTCGTGATCACCCTGGCGCCGAACGCCTTCGCGAGCTGGATCGCCGTCGTGCCGATGCCGCTTGCGCCGCCATGAATCAGGGCGGTTTCGCCCGCCTTGAGCTGGCCGCGCTCGAAAAGATTGTGCCAGACGGTGAAGTAGTTCTCGGGCAGGGCCGCGGCCTGCAGCATGTCGTAGCCCTTCGGCAGCGGCAAACATTGCGGCGTAGGCACGGTGCAATACTCGGCGTAGGAGCCGCCCGGCGTCAGCGCGCAGACGGCGTCGCCGATCTTCCAGCCGGTAACCCCGGGGCCGAACGCCGCAACCGTGCCCGCCGCCTCGAGGCCAGGCAGGTCCGAGGCGCCCGGCGGTGGCGGATAGAGGCCCGCGCGCTGGGCGATGTCGGGGCGATTGACGCCGGTGGCGGCGACCTTGATCAGCAATTCGCCCTCTCCGGGACGCGGCACTGGACGAGTTGCGGGCACGAGCGCCTCGGGGCCCCCGGGAGTCTTGATTTCGACACAGGTCATCGTGGCGGGAAGCGTGCTCATGGTCGGACTTTCGGTGGGGATAAAGCGATGGTAGGTCTCAATTAGCCGCTTCCGTGGAGCCGCGCCATGGCCTTCGACCTCGACGATCTCGATCCCCGCAACGCCAAGAAGAAGCCTCTGAACCTCGACGACATGAACATCGAGGACCTCAAGGAATACGTTGCCGCCATGAAGGCCGAGATCCAGCGGGTCGAAGCGAAAATCAAGGCTAAGCAGAGCCACGCCAACGCGGCGGCAGCGTTCTTCAAGAAGTAGGGGTCGTGATGTCGCTCAAGGGCAAGTCCGCTATCGTAACCGGCTCGACCAGCGGCATCGGCCAGGCCATTGCCGAGGCTCTCGCGGCCGAAGGCTGCAACGTCATGTTGAACGGCTTCGGCGACCAGGCCGCGATAGCCCGGCTGTGCGAGGAGATCGCCAGGAAGAATGGCGTGAAGGTCGACTACAACGGCGCCGACATGAGCAAGCCGGCCCAGATCGCCGATCTCGTCGCCAAGACCCAGGCTTCCTTCGGTTCGGTGGACGTGCTCATGAACAATGCCGGAATCCAGTTCACCGCGCCGATCGAGGACTTCCCTCCCGAAAAGTGGGACGCCATCATCGCCATCAATCTCAGCGCCACGTTCCATGCGATCCATCATGCACTGCCGCTGATGAAGGCGAAGAAGTGGGGCCGCATCGTCAACGTCGCCAGTACTCACGGTCTCGTCGCCTCGACCCACAAGGTGGCCTACGTCGCGGCCAAGCACGGCATCATCGGCCTGACCAAGGTCGTGGGCATGGAGTGCGCCGACACCGGCGTCACCTGTAATGCCATCTGCCCGGGCTGGGTGCTGACGCCTCTCGTACAGGCGCAGATCGATGCGCGCGCCAAAGCCGATAACGTCCCGATCGAGAAGGCGAGCGCGGATCTGCTGCGCGAGAAGCAGCCGCAGCTGAAATTCACGACGACCGCCCAGATCGCGGGGCTGGCGGTGTTCCTCTGCTCCGATACCGCTTCCAACATGCAGGGCACGCAGCTCGTCTCCGACGGCGGCTGGACAGCCCAATAGGCCTTCCGGCCGGGGAGACGACGTGGTTGACGCCAAGTTCCTGAAACCCGACACGCTGGCGCTTCATGGCGGCCAGCATCCCGACGCGGTGACCGGCGCGCGGGCCGTGCCGATCTACCAGACGACGTCGTTCGTCTTCCGTGACGTGGACCATGCCGCGAGCCTGTTCAACCTCGAGGTCGGCGGCCATATCTACAGCCGCATCTCCAATCCGACCGTCGCGGTGTTCGAGGAAAGAGTTGCGGCCCTCGAGGAGGGGACCGGCGCGCTCGGCGTGTCGAGCGGCCAGGCGGCGTTGCACATCGCCATCGCCACCCTGATGGGCGCCGGCGGTCATATCGTGGCCTCGACGTCACTGTATGGCGGCACGCGCAACATGCTGGGGCTCACCCTGCCGCGCTTCGGCATCGAGACGACGTTCGTCAATCCGCGCGACCATGACGGCTTCAGGAAGGCCATCACCGACAGGACGCGCCTGGTGCTGGGCGAGACGATCGGCAATCCCGGCGGCGAGGTGCTCGACATCCCGGCGATCGCCGCGATCGCGCACGACGCAAAGATACCGCTGATGATCGACAACACTTTTGCCTCGCCGGTGCTGTGCCGGCCGCTGACTCTGGGGGCCGACATCGTCTTCCACTCGGCCACCAAGTTCATCGGCGGACATGGCGTGGCGAT
>CAYZQZ010000526.1:0-2972 GCA_964480235.1 uncultured Reyranella sp.
CGGGCTATGCCTTCGTGCTGGTCGCCTTCACCATCGTCGTGCTGGGCGGCATGGGCAGCTTCGTCGGCGCGGCGATCGGCGGCTTCCTGATCGGCGTCACCGAATCGCTGGGCGGACTGTTCCTCGGCGAGCAGCTGGGCCAGATCGGCATCTCGCTGATCTTCATCCTGATCCTGCTGTTCAAGCCGACCGGCCTGTTCGCAGCGAAGACATGAACCCGCGCCTTCTCCTGCTGCTTGCCCTGGGTCTGGGCGCCGCCCTCGTCTATCCGTGGCTGGTGCCGAATTACCTCGTCACGGTCGGCATGCTGATGTTCTTCTCGGCCTTCATCGGCCAGTCGTGGAACATTTCGGGCGGATTCGCCGGCCAGACTTCGTTTGGTCACGCGGTATTCTTCGGCGTCGGCGCCTATACCTCGACCATCCTGCAGGTGAGCCATGGCTGGAACCCCTGGATCGCCTGGATCGCCGCGACCGCCATGGGCGGCGCGGTCGGTTCTGCCATCGCCGCCATGGCCTTCCGCGCCGGCCTGCGTGGTTCCTACTTCGCGCTGATCACGCTCGCCTTCGCCGAGGTCTTTCGCATCGTCGCCAACTCGGTCGGCTTCACCCGCGGCGGACTCGGAATGCTGATCAAGGCCGACCAGCGGCCGATCAACTTCCAGTTCAAGGACCCGGTCTGGATCTACTACATCGCACTGGCGCTCTGCGTGATCTCGCTGCTGATTGCCTGGTGGCTGACGCGTAGCCGGTTCGGCGCCCGCCTGGTGGCGATCCGCGAGAACGAAGATGCCGCGCGGGCACTCGGCATCGACGTCTTCACGGAAAAGGTGAAGGTGCTGACGCTGTCGGGCGCGATGTGCGCCGCCGGCGGCACCTTCTATGCCCAAAAGTACCTCTACATCGATCCCGGCATCGCTTTCGGCATCGACAAGTCGGTCGAGATGCTGCTGGTCACCATGGTGGGTGGTGCCGGCACGATCTTCGGTCCGCTGATCGGCGCGGTGGCGCTGACCGGAATCAACGAGGGCACGCGCTACGTCGCCGCCGTGGTGCCGGCGCTCAAGAACGTCCAGCCGCTCAGCCTGATCGTGTACGGCATCATGCTGATCCTGATCGTGGCTCGCCTGCCCGACGGGCTGGCGAGCTGGTTCAAGCGGAAGCCCCGCCATGCTTGAGGTGACCCGTGCTTGAGGTCCGCGAGCTCTCCAAGGCGTTCGGCGGCCTGAAGGCGGTCGACAGCGCGTCGCTGGACGTGAAGGCCGGCGAAATCGTCGGCCTGATCGGGCCCAACGGCGCCGGCAAGACGACGCTGTTCGCGGCCATCGCGGGTTTCCACAAGCCGGACGCCGGCCGCATCGCGCTCGAGGGCAACGACATCACCGGCCTCGCGCCGCATCGCATCTGCGCCGCCGGGATGGTGCGCACGTTCCAGATCACGCAGCCCTTCGCCAAGATCTCGGTGCGCGAGAACATCATGGTCGGCGCCTATTTCCGCACCGCCGGCCGCCGCGAGGCCGTCGCCAGGGCCGAGGAAGTGGCGAACATCGTCGGCATGGCCGGCCAGCTCGATCAACTCGGCGCCGACCTCACCGTGGCAAGCCGCAAGCGGCTCGAACTCGCGCGCGCGCTCGCGACCGGACCGCACCTGCTTCTGCTCGACGAGGTCATGGCGGGCCTCAACCCCACCGAGATCGCCGAGATCGTCGGCATCATCCAAAAGATCCGCGCCTCGGGCGTCACTATCCTGCTGATCGAACACGTCATGCAGGCGGTGACGTCGCTCGCCGAACGCGTCTACGTGCTGAACCAGGGCCGCATGATCGCCGAGGGCACGCCGGCCGCGATCGCCGAGAACCCGCAGGTCGTCGAAGCCTATCTCGGCCACGGCGCCGCCAAGGTGCTGCGTGCCTGAGGTCGCCCTGCTCGAGGTCAAGGAGCTGCGGGCCGGCTATGGCGCGATCGAGATCCTGCGCGGCGTCGACATTGCCGTCGGCGCCGGCGAGATCGTGGCGTTGCTGGGCAGTAACGGCGCTGGCAAGTCGACCCTCAACAACAACGTCTGCGGCCTGTACCGGCCGTTCGGCGGCACGATCCGCTTCGACGGCCGCGACATCATCGGCACCGCGCCGATGCGCATCGTCGAAAGCGGGCTCATCCAGGTGCCCGAGGGGCGGCGGGTTTTCCCCAACCTCTCGGTGCGCGAGAACCTCGAGCTCGGCTCCTACCGCCGCGGCAAGCCCGACCGCGCGCGCAATCTCGAAAAGGTGGTCGCGATCTTCCCGCGCCTGAAGGAGCGCTGGACGCAGGCCGCCGGCACGCTGTCGGGCGGCGAGCAGCAGATGCTGGCGATCGGCCGCGGCCTGATGGGCGAGCCCCGGCTGCTGATCCTCGACGAGCCGTCGCTCGGCCTGTCGCCGCTGCTGGTCGAGGAGATGTTCACACTGATCGGCCGGCTCAATGCCGACGGACTCGCCATCTTGTTGGTCGAGCAGAATGTCGTGCAGTCGCTCGCCATCGCACACCGCGCCTACGTGCTGGAGAACGGCCGCATGGCGCTATCAGGCTCGGCGAACGAACTGGCGCAGCATCCGGACCTGCGGAAGAGCTATCTCGGGCATTAGACCGCCTCACCGGCTGCCCAGCCGCTCGACCAGGCCCACTGGAAATTGTAGCCGCCGAGCCATCCCGTGACGTCGACCGCCTCACCGATCACGAACAGGCCGGGCACGGCACGCGCCGCCATGGTCTGCGAGGAAAGGCCGGCGGTGTCGACGCCCCCCACCGTGACTTCGGCCTTGGCGTAGCCTTCGGTGCCGGACGGCACGATGCGCCAGTCGTTCAGCTGCTCGGGCTTCAGGCTCTCGAAGACCTGCGCGGCACGCTGCGGCATCACCTCGCCGAGCAAGGTGCGCCGTTCGGCCTTGGGCCGCGCGTGATGGCGCTCCTTGAGGAACTGCACCGCGTCAAGGC
>CAYZQZ010000527.1:0-2962 GCA_964480235.1 uncultured Reyranella sp.
GTGCCACCATCTCGATGCGCGCATCCCCGAGGACGTAGCCTTTGCCGAAAGCCGCATCCGCAAGGAAACGATCGCGGCTGAAGATATTCTTCATGACATGGGCGCCTTCTCGATGATGTCGTCGGACAGCCAGGCCATGGGCCGCGTCGGCGAGGTCGTGATCCGCACCTGGCAGACTGCCGACAAGATGAAGAAGCAGCGCGGCCGACTGCCCGAGGAGACGGGCGACAACGACAACGTTCGCGCCAAGCGCTACGTCGCCAAGTACACGATCAATCCGGCGATCACCCACGGCATCTCGCGCCATGTCGGGTCGGTCGAGGTGGGCAAGCGCGCCGACCTAGTGATGTGGGCGCCGGCCTTTTTCGGCGCCAAGCCGGACATGATCCTGATCGGGGGATCGATCGCAGCGGCGCCGATGGGCGATCCCAATGCGTCGATCCCGACGCCGCAGCCGATCCACTACCGGCCGATGTTCGGCGCCTTCGGCCGCAACCTGGTGGCCAGCCCTGTGATCTTCACGTCGGCGGCCGCCATCGCCAAGGGCGTGGCGAAGAAATGGGGCCTGTCGCGGCCGCTCGAGGCGGTGAAGGGCACCCGCAAGATCGGCAAGAAGGACATGGTCCACAACTCGCTCTGCCCGAAGATCGAGGTCGATCCCGAGACCTACGAGGTGCGGGCCGACGGCCAGCTGCTGACCTGCGAGCCCGCCAAGGTCCTGCCCATGGCGCAGAGGTATTTCCTGTTCTGATCATGAAGCGCGCCATCGAAGTCGTACGGGCCGGCCACTGGTCGCCGGCCGAACGGACCGACACCGTCACCCTGCTGTTCGACGATCGATACCGTCGGCGGCTGAGGATGCTGGGCGACGGCGGGCTCGATTTCCTGCTCGATCTGGTCGAGCCGGTCGTCCTGCACAGCGGCGATGGTCTCAAGCTGGAGGAGGGCGGCTTCGTCGAGGTGAAGGCGGCCGACGAAGACCTGGTCGAGATCCGCGGCCGCGATGCCGCGTCCTTTGCCCGGCTCGCCTGGCATCTCGGCAACCGTCATCTGCCGGCCCAGATCGACCACGATCGCATCCTGATCCGCGACGATCACGTGATCGTCGACATGCTGAAGGGGCTGGGCGCCGAGGTGAAGAAGGTGCGCGTGCCCTTCGATCCCGAAGGCGGCGCCTACGGCCAGCACAACCATGACCCCGACCATCGCCACGGTGCCCTGCACGCCGAGCGGCATGGCTGATCATGGCGGCTGATCCGCTCTACCGGCTGCTCGCCTGGCTGTCGCCCGCCTACCCGATCGGCGCCTTCAGCTACAGCCATGGCGTGGAGACAGCTGTCGAAGAGGGCCTCGTCAAGGATCGCGTCTCGCTGGTGACCTGGCTCGATACCGTGCTGCGCGACGGCACCGGGCGGGTCGACGGTGCGCTCTTCGCCGCCGCCTGGCGTGCTGCCGAAGCGCGGGACTGGACAGCCTTCGAGGCGATCGCCGAGCGCGCGGCGGCTTGGCGTGGCACGTCGGAAATGGCACTCGAATCGCGCCAGCAGGGCGGCTCGTTCCTGTCGATCACGCGAACGGCCTGGCCGCATCCTTCGTTCGATGCCGTGTCGACGGAACTGGCGCTGCCGGTTGCCGTGGCTCTGGCCACGGCCGCCCACGGCGTCGCCCTGGATCAGGCCTTGAGCGGATATCTGCATGCGTTCGCCGCCAACCTGATCTCGGCCGCGGTGCGCTCGGTGCCGCTGGGCCAAAGCGACGGCCAGATCTCGCTGGCGGCTCTCGAGCCCGCAGTTCGCGCGACGGTCGAGGCCGCCATTGCCGTGACCGATCTCGACGACGTGGGCACGGCGACGCCCCTGCTCGACTGGTGCTCGCTCCGCCATGAAATCCAGTACACCCGGCTGTTCCGCTCGTGATCGGGCTGGCGATGCTCCTGACCGTGATGGTGCTGGTGATCGCGGGCCTGCATGCCTGCTGGGGACTGGGGGGGCTGTGGCCCGAGAAATCCGAAGCCGAGTTGGCGCTCGCCGTGATCGGCGACGGCCGGCGCCGAATGCCGCCCCCCTGGCAATGCTTCGCCGTCGCCGCCGTCCTGCTGGTCGTGGCGGCCTGGCCATGGGCCATCGTCGCGCGACCGGGTGACCATCTCGTGGTCGTGGGCAGCATTGTCATCGCGGCGGTCTTTTTCGTGCGCGGACTGGCCGGCTATAGTCCGCGCTGGCGGACGCGCTTTTCGGCCGAACCGTTTGCCACGCGGGATCGGCGCGTCTATGCACCGGTCAGTTTGACGATCGGCGTCGGGTTCGCGTCGCTGTTGGCGCAGGGGATATGAGTATGGAAGCGCGCGGTCCGTTGCGGGTGGGCGTTGGCGGTCCGGTAGGGTCGGGCAAGACCGCACTGGTCGAACGCCTGTGCAAGCGCATGCGCGACACCTACGACATCGCCGTTGTCACCAACGACATCTACACCAAGGAAGACGCCGAATTCCTGACCCGGGCCGGCGCGCTGGCCCCCGAGCGGATCGTCGGCGTCGAGACCGGCGGCTGTCCGCATACCGCGATCCGCGAGGACGCCTCGATCAACCTCGCGGCGGTGTCCGATATCGTGCGCAAGTGGCCGCGGCTGGAGATCGTGTTCGTCGAGTCCGGCGGCGACAACCTTGCGGCGACCTTCTCGCCGGAACTGGCCGATATCACGATCTACGTGATCGACGTGGCGGCCGGCGAAAAGATCCCGCGCAAGGGCGGGCCCGGCATCACCCGCTCGGACCTGCTCGTGATCAACAAAATCGATCTCGCGCCCCTCGTTGGCGCAAATCTTGAAGTCATGGACCGTGACGCCCGCAGGATGCGCGGCGCTCGGCCCTTCCTGTTTTCCAACTTGAAGGAGAACAAGGGGGTGGAGGATATCGCAGCATTCATCGTTCGGCAGGGTGGCCTGCCGGCCCGTCAGGCGTGAGTAG
>CAYZQZ010000528.1:0-2950 GCA_964480235.1 uncultured Reyranella sp.
GGCGTCACCGGCGTCGTGCTGTCGAATGCCGGCGTCGACTACGCCCTGCACAACACCTACTACGTGATCGCGCACTTCCACTACGTGCTGTCGCTCGGTGCGGTGTTCGGCATGTTTGCCGGCTTCTACTACTGGATCGGCAAGATGAGCGGCCGGCAGTATCCGGAGTGGGCGGGCCAGATCCACTTCTGGACCACCTTCATCGGCGTCAACCTGACCTTCTTCCCGATGCACTTCTCGGGACTGGCCGGTATGCCGCGCCACTACGTCGACTATCCCGATGCGATGTCGCACTGGAACTATCTGTCGTCGATGGGCGCCTTCCTGTCCTTCGGTTCGACGATCTTCTGGCTGATTTTCGTGGTCTTCGGCACCCTGCTGGCCGGCAAGAAGGTCGGCGCGAACTATTGGGGCGAGGGCGCCACGACCCTGGAATGGACGGTCGACTCGCCGCCGCCGTTCCACACTTTCGAAGAGCTGCCGCACTTCTCCGCGACGGCTCACCACTAGGAAACTCGAGCGGCGGGGCGCCAGAGATGGCGCCTTCGCCTTGAAGGGCCATGAGCGACACCGCGCAACTTCTCACCGACAGCATCGACGCGAGCCAGGCTCGCGTGCGGGACTATGTCGACCTCCTGAAGCCGCGGGTGATGTCGCTGGTGGTCTTCACCGGCCTGATCGGCGTGCTGATCGCGCCGGGGCACATCCATCCGTTCACGGCCGCGCTCGCCGTGGTCGCGATCGCACTCGGTTCGGGCGCCGCCGGTGCCATCAACATGTGGTACGAGCGTGACCTCGACGCCCTGATGGCGCGCACCCGTAACCGTCCGCTGCCGGCCGGCCGGGTCGCGCCCGACGATGCCCTCGGCCTCGGCGTGCTGCTGTCGATTTTCTCGGTGCTGCTGATGGCCGTGGCGACCAATTTCGTGGCCGCTGCGCTGCTCGCCGCCGCGATCCTGTTCTACGTCTTCGTCTACACTGTCTGGCTGAAGCGCCGCACGCCGCAGAACATCGTGATCGGCGGTGCCGCCGGTGCCTTCCCGCCGATGATCGGCTGGGCCGCCGCGACCGGCGACGTCTCCGCCGTCGGCATCTCGCTTTTCCTGCTGATCTTCCTGTGGACGCCGCCGCACTTCTGGGCGCTCGCGCTCTATCGCAGCGACGACTACCGCCGCGCCGGGGTGCCGATGCTGCCGGTGGTCGCGGGGCCGCGCGAGACCAAGCGCCAGATGCTGGCCTACACGATCGTCCTGCTGCCCGTCGCCCTGGCGCCGACCCTGCTCGGGGCGGTCGGCTGGATCTATGGCGGCACGGCGCTGGTGCTGAGCCTCGCCTTCATCGCGCACGCAGTCACCGTCTGGCGCACGGCCGACGATGAGAGCGCCCACGCCGCCGCGCGGCGCATGTTCAAGTTCTCGCTGGTCTACCTGGCGCTGCTGTTCGCGGCCCTGCCGCTGGATCTGGCGGTCGGCCGGATCGTCTTCGGATGAGCCTGGCCATGACAGACAACCGCCGCCCGGGCGATTCGGACATGCACCGCCGCCAGCGGACCAAGAACCTGTTCATGCTCGGCTTCCTGCTGGTGCTCGTCGGGACTTTCTTCGCCCTGACGATTGTGCGCATGGGCTCGCAATCAGGAATGCGCCTGTGAGCGCGCCGCGCAAGGACCGCAACGCCCGTACGGCCTGGACGATGGCGGCCGTCGTCGGCGGCATGCTCGGCCTCGCCTATGCGTCGGCGCCGCTGTACGACCTGTTCTGCCGCACCACCGGCTTCGGCGGCACGCCGCGGGTCGCCCAGGAGGCCGGCGATCGGCCGATGCTTGAGCGCTCTGTCGAGGTGCGCTTCGATTCCAACGTCGATCCCAATCTGCCGTGGCGCTTCGAGCCGGTGCAGCGCTCGGTCCGGGTACGACTGGGCGAGGAGATGCTGGTTCACTACCGCGCCACCAACGTCTCGCAACGCCCCATCGTCGGGACCGCCGCTTACAACATCACACCGGAGCCGGCCGGTCCCTGGTTCAACAAGGTCCAGTGCTTCTGCTTCACCGAGCAGCTGCTGCAGCCAGGCCAGTCGATCGACATGCCGGTGGTCTTTTTCGTCGATCCTGAAATGGACAAGGACCGACGCTACGACAACGTTCGCACCATCACGCTTTCGTACACTTTCTACGAATCGAAGACGGAACGGGCGAAGGACTTGCTCGGCGGCATAGTCGCCAACGGAAATCGAAAAGGGGGCTGAACACATGGCCGAT
The DNA here is from genome assembly GCA_964480235.1 of uncultured Reyranella sp. Lineage (GTDB taxonomy): Bacteria > Pseudomonadota > Alphaproteobacteria > Reyranellales > Reyranellaceae > Reyranella. The sequence continues at coordinate 2,258 of CAYZQZ010000528.1, forward strand.
TCGCACGCTGGACCCAAGCATCCGTACCATCTCGTCGATCCAAGCCCGTGGCCGGCCCTGGGGGCCCTCGCGGCCTTCCTGATGTTCTTCGGCGTCGTGCTCGGCATGCACCCCGACATGCTCGGCAAGGGCGTCGAGTCGGTGATGAAGTCGATCCACTGGTGGGTGGTGGCGCCCGGTCTGCTGCTGGTGCTGGCCGTGATGTTCTGGTGGTGGCGCGACGTCATCGTCGAATCGCGCACCTACCACACCGCCGTGGTGCAGCTCGGCCTGCGCTACGGCATGATCCTGTTCATCGCCTCGGAAGTGCTGTTCTTCGCCGCCTTCTTCTGGGCCTTCTTCGACTCCGCGCTCTATCCCGGCGCCCCGAACATGCCGGTCCGCGCCGAGGCCACCGGCGGCATCTGGCCGCCCAAGGGCATCAGCGTCATCGCGCCGTTCGACTTGCCCTTCATGAACACGCTGATCCTGCTGCTCTCGGGCACCACCGTGACCTGGGCGCATCACGCGATCCTTGAGGGCAACCAGAAGGACGCCGTGCGCGGCCTGCTCTGCACCGTGATCCTGGGCGCCATCTTCACCGGCATCCAGGCCTACGAGTACGCCCACGCGCCGTTCACCTTCTCGGAGAACATCTATTCGTCGACCTTCTTCATGGCGACGGGCTTCCACGGCTTCCACGTCCTGGTCGGC
>CAYZQZ010000529.1:0-2948 GCA_964480235.1 uncultured Reyranella sp.
TGCGCAAGGTCGTGGTCTTGCCGCACCCCGAGGGGCCGAGCAGCGAGACGAATTCGCCGGCCTTGAGTTCGAGCGAGAAGTCGGCAACGGCCTCGAAGCTGCCGTAGCTCTTGCCGATGTTCTTCAGGACCAGCTTGCTCATGTCGCGGTTCGCCTCAGCATGAAATCGCGCCCCAGGGCCTTCTGCCCGATCCAGAGCAGCGGCAGGGTCAGGACCTGCAGGATCAACGCCAGCGCGGAGAGATACTCGAAGTTCCCCTCCTCGCTCATGTCGAAAATCATTACCGACACCACCTTGGTGCCGGGGCCGTACAGGAAGATCGCCGACGACAGTTCGCGGGTCGCCGGGATGAATATCAGCAGCCAGGCACCAAGCAGGTTGCGCTTGAGCAGCGGCGCCACCACCCGGCGCAGCGCCGTGAGGCGACTGCCGCCCAGGACACGCACGGCCTCTTCCATCTCCGGATTGAGACTGCGCAGCGCGGCGCTCGAATTGACGTAGCCGATCGGCAGGAAACGCGTGGTGAACGCCAGGATCAGAATGGTCGCGGTGCCATAGAGCGACAGCGGCGGCGGCGCGTAGGCCGCGTAGAAGCCGATCGCCAGCACGACGCCCGGAATGACGAACGGCGCCACGCACAGGAAGCCGAGCACGCCACCGAACGGCACCAGCCGGCGCGCCACGATATAGGCCACGCCCAGCGTGATGATGACGCCCGCCGTCGCCGCCGCCCCGGCATAGAGGAAGGCGTTCCACACCGACTGCGCTGCCGTCGCATGCTCGAACAGCACAAAATGGAAGTTCTTCAGCGACAGATTGTCGAGCGAGAAGCCGCGGCCCCACGCTTTGGCGAACGCTGCCTGCAGCAGGAAGATGTACGGCAGGAACACCGACAGCGCCGCCACGAACATCGCGTAGCCGAAAACCACCCAGCGCCAGACACCGAGATCGATCGGACGGCGTTCGCCGCCCTTGCCGGTCAGGGTGGCGAAGCCCTTGCGATGGGTGATCAGGCGCTGCACCAGCACCAGCAGGACCGTCACGCCGAGCAGCGGCATGGCGTAGGCCGCCGCGACCTCGACACGCGACGGATTGCCAAAGAACTGGAAGAGTTGCGTCGTCACCACGTTGAAGCGCGCCGGAATGGCGATCATCGCGGGCGACGCGAATAGCGCGATCGCCTCGAGGAAGCAGATGATCAGGCCGCCCAGGATGGCCGGCAGCGCCAGCGGCAGTGTGACCCGGCGCATCGTCCGCCAGGGTCCGGCGCCCAGGATGTTGGCCGCATCCTCCATCTCCGACGACACCAGCTCAAGCGCCGCGCTGGTGAAGATGAAGATGTACGGGAACGAGTAGAGTGCGATTACGACGACCAGGCCGGGAAAGCTGTAGATATTGAATGGCCCCGCTTCGGCCCCGGTCAGGGCCATGAAGATCCGATTGAGCCAGCCTGCATTGGGACCGGCGAGCAGGATCCAGGCAACAGCGCCGGTGTAGGGCGGCGTGATGAAGGTCGCGAGCACCAGCATGCGCACGAAGCCGCGCCCCGGCATGTTTGTGCGCGACACCGCCCAGGCGAGCGGCACCGCGAAGGCGCCGGCCAGCAGTGCCGCTCCTGCTCCGAGCTTCAGCGAATTGAACAGCGCGTCGATGTAGCGCGCGCGTCCATAGGCGGCGGCGTAGTTGTCGAGCGTGAAGCCGCCCGTCTTCTCCGCCTGGAAGCTGGTCAAGACCAGATAGACGAACGGGCTGACCACCAGGAACAGCAGGATCGCGATGATCGCGATCCAGAGGATCCATGTCGCATCCCAGCCGCGCAGGCGCGACGGCGGTCTCGAAAGACCCAGAGCAGGTTCAGCGATCGCCACGGCGTCAGTTACCGAACGTGTCGCGCCACTCCTCGATCACGACGGGAATGCCCTTGTCGATCTCGGCGACCGTCGGGCGGATCACCTTGATCTTGTCGATCGGCTGGGTCCCCGGCGCGCCCTTCACTTCGGGCCTGATCGGAATGCCGAAATGCTTGACGTTCACCTCGGAAGCCTCCGGCGACATCAGGTATTCCATGAACAGCCTGGCCGCGTTGGGATGCTTCGTCCCCTTCATGATCGCCGAGGGCGAGATGATCAGGACCGAGCCGTCCGTCGGATAGTTCACGGCCAGCGGATTACCGCGCTCGGCGCTGAACAGGGTCGAGCCGTCGGCGCCGGCCGCGACCTGACGCTCGCCGGCATTGAGCGCTGTCACCGTGTCGTTGATCGAACGGCCGATCTGCGGCTTGTTCTTCTCCAACTGCTCGAAATACTTCCAGCCGTAGAGCTTCTTCATCGAGTAGACCCAGGTCCCGACATAACCCGAGAAGGCCGGATGCCCGGTCGACACCTTGCCCTTCCATTTCGGATCGAGCAGATCCTGCCACTTCTTCGGCGCATCCTCGGCCTTCACCTTGGAGGTGTTGTAGGACAGCACGACCTGCCCCGATGCGGTCGTATGGAAGAAGCCGCCCGGATCAATGTTGCGGAAAACTTCCGAGATCTTGGCGCTGTTCTCCGGGATGTACTTCTCGAAGCGGCCTTCCGGCGCCATGCGCGCGTAGTGACCGAGATCGGTCGACGAAAACACGTCGCAGATCGTCTGGTTGTTCTTGATGTCCTGCGTGACGCGCTGATAGGCGACCTGAGCCGTCGTGCGCACCACGTTCACCTTGATGCCATAGATCTTGGTGAAGATCGCACCCAGCTCCTCCGCACCCTCGGACGTATAGTGCGCGACGTACCAGGTGAGCTCGCCTTCCTTCTTCGCCGCCTCCTCGAGCGCCTTCATGTCGGCGCGAGCGGCGGACGGACCGATGGCCAAAATCGCAGCGACGGCGATGGAGCCAAGCCACTTCATGCATTCCTCCCGGAACTCTGCTTGCTATTGTTGCAGCGATACGATCATACGAAGC
>CAYZQZ010000530.1:0-2945 GCA_964480235.1 uncultured Reyranella sp.
TCTTCATCACCGTGTTCAATCCGCTGACGGTGATGGCCTTCGCCGCCGCCTTCGCCGGCCGCAATCTCGCGGGCGTCGGCGCCAGCTTCACCGATGCCTCTGTCCTGGTCGGCGGCGTGTTCTGCGGCGCCCTCGCCTGGTGGGGAGTGCTCTGCACCATCGCCGTGGCGATGCGCGGCCGATTCACGGGCACGGGCCTGCGCTGGCTGAACCGCATCACCGGCGCAATCATCCTGGCGTTCGGCGTGGTCGCGCTGGTGTCGCTGTTGCCGCTGCCCTGGCAGCGGATCGGTCTCGCGCTGAACCTCTGAACGCCGTCTGGCGCGTCAGGCCAGGGCGCAGGCGTCTTCGAAGCCGAGTCGCGGGTTGCGGTCGAACAGCTTCGTCTTGTCGCCGTAACCGATGTTGCACAGGAAGTTCGACTTGAAGCGCCCATCGGGAAAGAACGCAGCATCGACCTTGGCATTGTCGAAGCCGCTCATGGCGCCGACATCGAGGCCGATCGCGCGCGCGGCGATCATCAGGTAGGCGCCCTGCAGGCTGCCGTTGCGGAACGCCGTCAGGAACGCGACGTTCTCCTTGCCGGGGCCGCTGAACCAGCTCTGTGCCGTCAGGTTGTGCGGGAAGGTCCTGGGCAGGTGCTCGTAGAACTGCGTGTCATAGGCCACGATCGCAGTCACGGGCGCGGCCATGGTTTTGTCCATGTTGCCGGAGCTCAGCGCCGGCCGCAGCTTTTCCTTGCCTTCCTTGGTGCGGATGAACACGAAGCGGGCCGGCTGGGAGTTCGACGAGGTCGGGCCCCACTTCAGGATGTCGTAGATGCGCCGCAGCTGGTCGTCGCTGACCGGCTTGTCGAGGAAGCCGTTTTGCGAGCGCGCATCGCGCAGGACTTTGTCGAGAGAGATGTCGTCGAGCATGATGGTTCCCCTGTTGCAGGAACCGTACCGAAGCGGCCGGGCGGGGTCGAGCCGCGCTCCTTGCTCGATGGAGATTCAGCGCTTGAGCAGTTCGAGCTCGTTTCGCACTGCGCTGAAGACGCTGTCCCAGTCGCCGGCCTTGGGCTGCTGGAACAGCCGCGCCGAGGGATACCAGGGCGCGCGCGTGCCGCCGAGCCGCCAGCGCCAGTCGGCGATCGACGGCAGCAGCACCCAGGTCGGCACGCCCATCGCTGCCGAAAGATGCGCCACGGGGGCGTCGATCGAAATCAGCAGGTCGAGCTGCGACAGCGCGGTTGCCGCTTCGGCGAAGTCGAAGATGCCGCGGCCGACATCGTGCACCAAGCCGCCGGCGCCGAATTGCTGGATGTCTTTCTGATGCACGCCGCCCTGCAGGCTGAACACCAGCAGCTCGGGATCCCCCGCGAGCGCCAGGAACTGCGAGAACGGCGCCGAGCGCTGACGGTCCTGCGGCTGACCCGGCATGGCCGCCCAGTAGATCCCGACCCGCAGCTTGGCCTTGTCGAGACGGCCGAGCTTGATGCGGCTGTCGACCGGCGCCTTGAGATAGGGTGGCTCGGGCGACAGCGCCTCGAAATCGACGTGACAGAGATGGGGCAGCGAAACGAGCGAGGCGTGCAGGTCGAACTCGGGCAGCCGTTCGCCTTCCGCCACGACCACGTCGATGAAATCGACGGTCTGCAGCAGATCGCGCAGCAGCGCCTGGCAGAGCACCAGCACGATGGCGCCGCGGCGTTTCAGTTCGCGCGCGAAGCGCACGAACAGCAGCACGTCGGTCAGGCCCTGTTCGGGATAGAGCAGGATGCGCTTGCCCTCGATCGGACCGCCGTCCCACGCTGGCTGGCTGAAGTCGGGCGCCGGCGTCTCGGGCAGGCGCTTGCGGGTTTCGTAGGCCGCGAAGCCCGTCTCAAGTTCGCCGCGCATCAGCAGCGAGATGGCGAGTTCGGTACGCGCGCGACGATTGTCGGGATTGAGCGCCAGCGCCCGGCCGAAGCAGCCGACCGCCTCGTCGAGCCGACCGAGGTCGCGCAGGCAGAGCGCCAGATTGAAGAAGCCCTCGGCGTAGTCGCGATTGAGCTCGATCGAGCGGAAGTGATGCTTCACTGCCTCATCGAGCCGGTTGGCGGCCTGCAGCGCGTTGCCGAGGTTGGAGTGCAGCGCCGGATTGTCGCGATCGGCAGCGAGAGAGAGGCGATGGTGCGAGATCGAGGCTTCGAGCTTGCCGACCAGCCTCAGCGCGACGCCGAGATTATTGTGCAGCTCCGCGTGATAGGGACGCACCGCGAGCAGCCGCATATAGGAAGAGATCGCCTCGTCGAGCCGGCCGGCGCGATGGGCCTGGGACGCGAGCCGGAGCTGTTGCACGAAGGAGTCGGCTTCGTTGGCGAACAGCGGCGTCGGCGCGCTGGAGGCCTGCGACTCGGGCCGGAGGGGGTGGATCGAACCGCTGTCGTTCACGTCTCTGATCTTACATCAAGATTCAGCGTTAAGCACCTGTACTAAAATGCTTATCTTGATCGTTCAGAGCTTGAGAAACAATCCGCTCAGTTTGGGAGTCGGGCCGATATCCGCCCCTAGATGTAGCCCTTGATCAGTTCTTCGGCGATCTGGATGGCATTGAGCGCCGCGCCTTTGCGCAGATTGTCGCTCACGACCCAGAGCGACAGACCGTTATCGACGGTCGGGTCGACCCGCACGCGACTGACGAACACGGCGTCCTGGCCGGTGACTTCCTGCGGCGTGATGTAGCCGCCGTTCTCGCGGCGATCGATCACCATCAATCCCGGCGACGCCGCCAAGATGCGCCGCGCCTCGACATCGTCGAGCGGTTCCTCGAGCTCAAGGTTGATCGCCTCGGCGTGGCCGATGAAGGTCGGCACGCGCACGCAGGTCGCGTGCACCTTGATCTTCGGGTCGAGGATCTTCTTGGTCTCGACCACCATCTTCCACTCTTCCTTGGTGAAGCCGTCATCAAGGAAGCGGTCGATA
>CAYZQZ010000531.1:0-2899 GCA_964480235.1 uncultured Reyranella sp.
GACGCTCTCGTCGACGGTCTCCTTGGCCGGCGCGTCGTCGATGTCGTTGATCACCACCTTGGCGCCGTCGCGCACCAGGCGCAGCGCGATCTCCTTGCCGATACCGCGCCCAGAGCCGGTGACGATCGCCACCTTGCCGTCCATCTGACCCATCTTGTCTCTCCTCCAAATGACCTCACCCAGAGGAGCGCCGGGAGGGCGCGTCTCGAAGGGTGACAACATCACAACTGGCTCCCAACCATCGAGACGCCGCACTCGGCGCGGGCTCCCCGGGGTGGGGCGGCTTAGTTCAGCACGACCGTGGCGTCGCCCTGCAGCGTGTCCTGGCCGTTGTGGTTGGTGCACTTGACCTCGAGGTCGACCAGCTTCTGGCCGTTCTCCTCGCGCTTGCCCGTGACCTTGCCGCTCACGGTGATCACGTCGCCCACCCAGGTGATCGAAGTGAAGCGGGTGCCGAGCTTCTTGACCTGGGCCTGCGGCACGAACGAAGTGACGAGGCGGCCCAGAAACGCCATCGACAGCATGCCGTGCGCGAAGACGTCCTTGAAACCGAACTTCTTGGCGAAGTCGATGTCGACGTGGATCGGATTGTGGTCGCCCGAGCCGCCGCAGTAGAGCGCGAGCTGATGACGGCTGATCGGCGGCAGCACGATCGGCTTGATCGCGTCGCCAACCTTCACGTCGGCGAATTTCGGGGCAGTGACGGTTGCCATGGTCTTCTCCCTCACTTCTTGGCGGCGTCGGGGTTGCGCACGACGGTGATGCCCTTGGCCTTGGCCACGTGCTTGCCGGACTGGTCCTTGAGTTCGGTCTCGGAGACCACGAACCAGAGCGCGCCGCCCTTCTTGTCGTAGATGTCGACCACCTTCTGCTGGCAGGTGATCCTGTCGCCGACATGCACCGGCGCCAGATATTCGTAGTGCTGCTCGCCGTGCAGGATCAGGCCGATATCGACGTTGAGCAGGCGCAGCAGGCCACCCTTGTCCGGATCGTCGTTGGTGACGGCGGTCAGGAAGGTCGGCGGCGCGGGGATCGCCCGATAGCCCGCGGCCTTGGCCGCGGCCTCGTCGACATAGATCGGGTTCTCCTCGCCGATGGCCTTGCAAAAAAGGCGGATCTTGCCGGCTTCGACCGTCGTGGTGAACGCGTTGAACGTGTGCCCGATGAGCTTCTTGTCGAGCTGCATGCTGGTTTCCTCCTCACATGAAAAACCCTCTCTCCGGTCGCCCGGAGAGAGGGTCGTTCGTTCGCTGGATTACTCGTAGCGGCCGACGATGGCCACGCTGGAGACGTTCTCGCGCGGTGCGCCGCCGAGATTGTGCGTCATGCCGATGCGCGGGTCCTTGAGCTGGCGGGCGCCAGCCCGGCCCTGGAACTGCAGATACATCTCGTAGAGCATGCGAAGTCCCGAGGCACCGATCGGGTGGCCGAAGCACTTCAGGCCACCGTCGATCTGGCAGGGGATCTTGCCGTCGGCGTCGTAGAAGCCGTCGAGCACGTCCTTCCAGCCCTGGCCGGGCTGCGAGATGTGCAGGTCTTCCATGGTGACCAGTTCTGTCACCGAGAAGCAGTCATGCACCTCGAACATCGAGACTTCCTTGCGCGGATCCTTGATGCCAGCCTCTTCGTAGGCCTTCTTCGAGGCGATGCGCGTGGTGTGGAAGTAGCTGCCGTCCCACGAATTGTGGCCCGACTCCGAACCGTTCGAGACCGAGAGCTGCAGGGCCTTGACCGACACGATGTTCTGCTTGCCCATCGCCTTGGCGATCTCGGGCGTCGTCACGATGGCCGCGGCCGCGCCGTCGGACACGCCGCAGCAGTCGAACAGACCCAGCGGGCTCGAGATCATCGGCGCGTTGAGGATCGTCTCCATGTCGACGGCCTTCTGCAGATGCGCCTTGGGGTTCTTGGCGCCGTTCTGGTGGCTCTTCCAGGAAACGTGGCCGATCGCCTTCTTGAGGTCCTCGCCCGAGACGCCGTGCGCCGTCATGTAGGCCGTGGCGAGCTGGGCGAAGTTGCCCGGAGCCGTGCCGTTGGCGCTCCACAGGGCCTGCAGCGGGCCACCGCGGCCGCCCGGCAGACCGCCGTAGCCGGTGTCCTTGAGCTTCTCGACGCCGAGCGCGATGGCGATGTCGGCCGCGCCGGAGGCGACGGCGTAGCAGGCGCCGCGGAAGGCCTCGGTACCGGAGGCGCACATGTTCTCGACATGAGTCACCGGTATGTTGGGCAGGCGCAGCGTGGTCGACATCGGAATGCCCGACTTGCCGACATGCACCTCGTCGATCGCGGTCGAGAACCAGGCAGCATTGAGCTGCTTGGGATCGATGCCCGCGTCGGCGATCGCTTCCTTGTACGCTTCGAGCATCAGTTCTTCGGCGCCGCTGTCCCAGCGCTCACCGAACTTCGAGCAACCCATGCCGAGAATGGCAACCTTGTCCTTGATACCCCGGGCCATGCTGGTCTCCTTGAGATTGGGGTGGGAATTCTACTCTTTCAGCCGGTGGAAGGCGATCAGGCCCGTCCGTTCAGACGGGGGCCGCCTTCCAGAAGTAACGCTTGAAGCCGCCGCGCATGATGTCGTTATCGCGAATGCGGAAGGTCATGCGCATCTTCACCCCGACCTTGACCTGTTCCTTGTCGCTGTCGGTAAAGTCGGCCATGAAGCGGCCGCCCTCCGGGAAGGTGATCATGCCGTAATAGGCCGGTGGATCCGGCGAGTAGGTGAGCGAGTCCGCCGTGAAGGACATCACCGACGCTTCCAGCCCCGCCATGCGGTAGGGCTCCTGGCTGTCGATGGCGTGGCAGTTCGGATTGACGCAGACCTGGCTGCGCGGGAACTGGACCGTGCCGCACACCTTGCACTTGCCACCGACCAGGCCGTAGATCATGTCGCGCTTGC
>CAYZQZ010000532.1:0-2897 GCA_964480235.1 uncultured Reyranella sp.
AGACGGCCGCGGAGTTTATCCCGAAGGATTGAGGGGCGGCCTCCTCAGGATGAGGCCTTCGAGACGCAGCCCGCGGGCTGCTCCTCAGGGTGAGGACGGTGGGAGTCGATGCTCTCCGGGCTGAGGCGCTCGCTCTAATACTTCTCCCGCTCTTCGTCGGGCTCGCGCCAGCCGGCCTCGCCCAGTTTTTCGGCGAGGCGCTGCCGTAGCGTCGCTTCCAGTGCGGCCCGCGCGGCGGGATCGGCGGTGCGGGTGAGCGGGGCGCGGAACAGCGGATCGTCGGCCAGCGCCGGCAGCAGCGCCTTGACCGCGTGATAGCCGGTCTCCGGCATCAGGCAGAAGGAGAGGTGGACCGAGCGCTCTCCGCCCGATCCCTCCGAGACATTGTCGCACTGGTGCGTGAAGCCCGACGGCACCAGCAGCGTGTCGCCGGGCCGCAGCACGTCGTCGAACAGCGGTGCGCCGCCGGGGAGAGGGGCCACGACCGGCGTGTCGACCGGGTGCACGATGCGCTCGTCGTGGATCCGCCAGCGCTTGGCGCCCTCGAGCTGGATCACGACCATGTCCTCGACGTCGATATGGAAGCCCAGCGCGCCGCCCGGCCCGGTCTGCACGATGGCGTCGACGAAGCAGCTCTCGCCGGTGCGGCTGGCGATGTCCCGGCACAGCGCCGCCAGCGCCGGAAAGTGCCGCTCGAGATGGCGGAAGATCACGCTGGCACCCTTGTCCAGCAGCGTGGTGACGGCGTCGGGACGCGCCTTGCCGTGCGCGAAGTAGAACACCTCCGGCACCTTCTCGTCGCGCGCCCGCACGCGGAAGTCGCCTGCGCCCAGGCTGCCGCCCTGCAGCAGGCCGAGCAGCGCCGGCCAGCCGGGCAGGTCGGCGGCGCGATCGGTGCCGGCGGCGGGCAGGTGCGCAATCGCCCGCGTGCGCAGCCGTTCCAGAAACGACTCCTCGCTGAGTGGCGCCACGAGATTGGCGAGGGATGGGATCAGATTGCTCTCCGCCGGAATCTTCCGCTGGAACGGTTCAATACCGTCAGGCTGCGGTGCGACGCTCTATCTCCAGATCAGCGCCAAAAGGTGCGTTTCGTTCTTGGCCTGCTTGATGGCGATCGTGCGGACATTCGAGGCGGCCGGCTTGACAGTCTGAGGTTTGGGCGACGATTGGAGTGGAACAGGCTGCCCGACCGGCGCCTGGTTGATGTCGTAACATTGAACAACACAGCCTGTGCCGGTCTCGAGCGTCAATTCTACCCGTTCGGCTGTGCTCGGCAGATCGACTGACGCCTCGAAGGCGCAAAAGAAGCCGATTCCCACAGGCGTATGTTCGATGTCGTACTTCGCCGACAGCGTTCCACGCGTGTCCCACGTCAGAAACACCGCTCCCTGATCGCGATAGGGAGCAAGTCCACTGCTCACCGGTTTGGCTGTGAAGTCGATCTGTCCCATGGTTCCCTCCGTTCACGCCACTTAACCGTACCATGAGTGGAGTATGGCCTCAGTCTGCAAATCCCGAAGACGGCCTGCTGAGGCACTGCAATTTGCCGGGACCGGATGCCCGCGGGCCCATATGATCACGGCAAAACAAAGCAGGAGGAAACGCCGTGACTTCGAGGAAGACCGCCCGATCCAGCCTCACCCGCCGCCGCTTCGTCGCGGCCTCGGCAGCCACCTCGATGACCGGCCTCGTCGCCGCGCCGTCGATCGTCTCGGCCCAGGAATGGCCCAACAAGCAGATTCGCGTCGTCATTCCCTATCCGCCCGGCGGTCCGTCGGACGTCACCACGCGCATCGTCATGGAGAAGGCCGTGTCGCTGCTCGGCCAGAGCGTGATGTTCGACAACAAGGCAGGTGCGAGCGGCGCGATCGGCGCCGAGCACGTCATCAAGCAGGCGCCGGCCGACGGCTACACCTTCCTGACGACCACCACGGCGATGGTCTGTATCACCCAGCATCTCCAGCCGCTGCCCTACGATCCGGCGAAGGACCTCGTCCCGGTGGCGCGCACCACCACCTCGTGGATCGGCATGGGCATCAACAAGGACCTGCCGGTCAACAGCCTCCAGGAGTTCATCGACTACGCCAAGGCCAACCCGGGCAAGATCAATTTCGGGTCGGCCGGGCTCGCCACCATCACCCAGCTCTATGGCGAGATCTTCAACCTCGAGGCCGGCGTGAAGATGGTGCACGTGCCCTACAAGGGCAGTGCACCCGCGACGCAGGACCTGCTGTCGGGCCAGATCCAGGTCCAGTTCGATCCGACCACCCTGCCGCACATCAAGGCCGGCCGCCTGAAGTGCTTCGCCATCCTGGGCGAGAAGCGTTGGCCGGAGCGGCCCGACATCCCGACGCTGAAGGAGCAGGGCATGGGCAAGATCGGCGGCGACGCCTGGTACGGCATCCTGGCGGCCAAGGGCACACCGCAACCGATCGTCGACAGGATGAGCCAGGCGATCGGCGAGGCCTGCAAACTTGCCGAGATCAACGACAAACTGGTGCCGGGCGGCAACTACCCGAGCTACCTCGATTCGGCGTCCTTCGCCGCCACCATCGAGCGCGAACGTGTCTCGTTCGGTGAGATCATCAAAAAGGCCGACATCAAGATCTGACGACGGGGCTAGGGAGGCTGACAGGCGCCGTGATGTCCTCATCCTGAGGAGGCCGCGTAGCGGCCGTCTCGAATCGGGCGGAGTAACCTCCGCCCTGCGATGGGCAACAGGCAAGGTGCTCGTTTTCATCCTTCGAGACGCGCCCTTCGGGCGCTCCTCAGGATGAGGCTGTGCGTGTAGATTGAGTCCGTCGCCAGGGATGGAAATGAACGTCTCACGGCAGAGTAGGTGTTTCGCAGCGTAATGAACGGCCTCTACCTCGCGCTGGGCGCCATGACCGTGCAGC
>CAYZQZ010000533.1:0-2895 GCA_964480235.1 uncultured Reyranella sp.
TGCGGCGATCGAAAAGCACAAGGTCACGCACATCTACATGCCCCCGACTCTGATCTACATTCTGCTGGCGCACCCGAATATCGGGAAGCACGACTACAGCTCGCTGAAGCATCTCGTCTACGCGTCGGCGCCGATGTCGGTCGACAAGCTGGTCGAGGCGATGAAGGTGTTCGGCCCGGTGCTGACGCAGACCTACGGCCAGGCCGAGGCGGCGATGATCTGCACCGTGTTCTCGCCGCGCGACCATGTCGAGGCGCTGGAAAGCAACAAGCGCCACAGGCTCGCAAGCTGCGGCAGGATCACGCCGCTGATGCGGCTCGAGATCATGGACGACGAGGGGAGGATCCTGCCGCGCGGCGAACGCGGCGAGATCGTGCTGCGCGGCGGCTTGGTCATGAAGGGCTACTACAAGAACAAGCAGGCGACGGACGAGGCCTCGACCTTCGGCTGGCATCATACCGGCGACATCGGCGTGATCGACGAGGACGGCTTCGTCTACATCGTCGATCGCAAGAAGGACATGATCATCTCCGGCGGCTTCAACGTCTTTCCCAGCGAGATCGAGCAGGTGCTGTGGAGCCATCCTGCCGTGCAGGACTGCGCCGTGATCGGCGTGCCTGACGAGAAGTGGGGTGAGGCGGTCAAGGCGGTGGTCGAGCTGAAGCCGGGTGCGGTCGCCACGGCCGACGAGCTGATCGAACTCGCCAAGCAGAAGCTGGGCGGCGTGAAGGCGCCCAAGTCGGTCGACTTCATGGCGACCCTGCCGCGCAGCCCGGTCGGCAAGGTGCTGAAGAAGGATTTGCGGGCGACGTACTGGGCCGGACGCGAGCGGAAGATCTGATGATCATGTCTTCCGGCCCGCGCGCCTCTTGCGCGCTCATGCGATCACATGAGCGGGCGGTCCGCCCGCGGTCCGCAAGAGCATGAGAGCAGCCGTCGCCCAGTTTCGCCGGCTGCCCCCCAACGTACAGGGCGCCCTCTGGCTGGTCAGCGGCGGTTTCATCTTCACCTGCAACGGCGTGATGATCCGGCTGCTCTCGGACCAGATCGAGAGCGTGCAGACCGCGTTCTTCCGCGCCGTCTTCTCGGTGTTGATGCTGTTGCCCCTGATGATGACCGGCCGGGTGCGGCCGTGGGCGAGCGAGCGCAAGACCGGCCATTTCTGGCGCACCCTGATGGGCACCTTGTCGATGGTGCTGGGCTTCTATGCCGTGTCGATGCTGCCGCTGGCCGACGCCACCGCGCTCGGCTTTTCCCAGCCGCTGTTCTCGGTCTGCGTCGCGGCACTCGTGTTGCGCGAGAAGGTCCGGTGGCGGCGCTGGAGCGCCACCATCGTGGGCTTCATCGGCGTACTGGTGATGGTGCGGCCGGGCGAGGGCAGCCTGCAGGCCGGCGCGCTGGTGGCGCTGGCCAATGCGCTCACCGTGTCGCTGTCGATCCTGCTGGTGCGTCGCCTCTCGGCCTCCGAGACGCCGCTGATGATCCTTACCCAGTTCGCGATCTGGTCGACCCTGCTGTTGACGCTGCCGGCGATCTGGGTCTGGCGCTGGCCCGATGCCTGGGGCTGGACGCTCGCGATCGGCGTCTCGGCCTCAGCGACGGTCGGGCAGTATTTCTGGGTGCAGGCCTTCAAGGCCGGCGAGATGTCGGCGGTGGCGCCGTTCGAATATCTGCGCCTGCCCTTCGCGGTGTTCATGGGCTGGCTGATCTGGGGTCAGATGCCCGAGATCTGGACCTATGTCGGGGCCGCGATCGTGATCGCCTCGGCGCTCTACATCGCCCAGCGCGAGGCGCAGCTCGCACGCGAACGCCGGCTTGCCGCGCTGAAAGGAGAGTCCGATCCCTAGCTTTTCTCCCCCATTCAGATGGGGAGGATAGGCCTAAGCCGCCTGTTCCCTGAGCAGCCAGGCCCGCGCCTTGGCGCGGTGTTCGTCGGTGATGTGCGCCTGGGCGAGCGCGATGGCCCCGACCAGAAGGGCGGCATCGTCGGTGTAGCCCAGACCGAGGATGAAATCGGGAATCGTGTCGAACGGCAGGATGAAATAGGCCAGTGCCCCGAACAGGACGCCCCGGATGCGCAGCGGCGTGGCGCTGTCGGTGGCGCAGTAAAACGCCGCCACGGCCTGGTCGGTGAACGGCACCTGTCCCAGTGTCTTGCGCGCCTTGTGCCAGAAACCCTGCCGGACCTCGGCCTCGTTGCGGGCCTCGTCGCGTTCTGCCTGCGAAATGTCACTCATGGCGGAAAGGTTGGGCGGCAGGGTCCGCTTGGCAAGGGGGGCGGGCATGCTAAAAGCCCGGCGACTAGAGCAGCACCCACTCAAATGGAACCGGCCCGGTTCCATTTGAGTGGGTAAAGCTGCTCTAGGTATAGGCTTCAGAGCACGACCTCCTGCCCAACTGATTCTAGTTGGGCGGGACGTGCTCTAATCGGAGGACACGGGAATGAACGTCAAGGGGCAGGCCGTCATCGTCACTGGCGGCGCATCGGGATTGGGCGGCGCCACCGCCTCCGCTCTGGCCGAGGCCGGCGCCAAGGTTGCGATCTTCGACCTGCAGGACGAGCTCGGCGCCAAGAAGGCGCAGGAGATCGGCGGTCTCTACATCAAGACCAACGTCGCCGACGCCGCCAACACCGAGGCTTCGGTCAAGACCGTGGTTGAGAAGCTGGGTGCCCCGCGCGTGACCGTGAACTGCGCCGGCATCGGCCGCGCCGCCCGCACCATCTCCAAGAACGGCCCGCACGATCTCGGCATGTTCGCCCAGGTGATCCAAGTCAACCTGATCGGCACCTTCAACGTCATTCGTCTCGCCTCCTGGGCGATGAGCCAGGCCGAGCCGATGGAAGACGGCGAGCGCGGCGTCATCATCAACACCGCTTCGGTGGCGGCGTTCGAC
>CAYZQZ010000534.1:0-2877 GCA_964480235.1 uncultured Reyranella sp.
ATCGTAGTAGCGCGCCGGCTCGGCCACCGGCGGCAACGGCTTCACGACCTTGAGCTTGTCTTTCCACGGACCGGCCTCGGCCGCCTGATGCATCAGGGCATGCGACGGCGCCTGGTGATTGCGCGGCATCTGGATCGCAAGCTGGCCGCCCGACGGCAGGAGCTTCAGCAGCCCGGGAAACAGGTCGATATGCTCGGCCACCCATTGATAGGCGGCATTGCTGTAGAGAATCGAGGGAGGCAGGCCGGGTTTGAACTGGCGCAGATCTCCTTTGACGAAGCTGATGCGCGTGCCGGTGGTTTCCGACTGAGCCTTGTCCAGCATGTCCTGGGAGGAGTCGACGCCGATCACCGGGCACTCGGTGAAGCGCTGGCCCAGAATGCGCGTGATGTTGCCGGCGCCGCAGCCGAGGTCATAGATCGCGTGGCCCTCGCGTCGGCCGTTCGCCAGATCGAGTCGCCCCATCAGATCGAGCGCCGGCTGCATGCGAGCGTCGGAGAACTTCAGATAGAGACTGGCATCCCAGACGGTCGATGAGGTTCGCTCGGCCACGGTCACTTCTCCTCGAAAGCCGGATCGACAGGCACGCGGTAGGCATTGACCATCTTGTTGCCCTTCTGCGCCGCCAGCACGACGGCCATGAACTCCTCGTACATCTCCTCGGTCATGCCCTTCTTGCGCGCCATGCTGCCGTGCGAGGCGATGCAATAGTCGCACTGATTGGTCACGCTCACCGCGAGATAAATCAACTCCTTGGTGAGCGGATCGAGCTTGCCCGGCGCGAACGCAGCCTTCATCTCGCCGGCGAACTGCTCCATCACTCCGGGATGGCGTGCGAGCGCTTTCCAGACGTTGTTGATCGCAGCGGGCTCAATGCCGCGATTGCAGGCGATTTCCTCGACGACGGCTTTGGCGCGGGGCGCCATGTCCTTGTACTCGACCAGCTTGGCCATGGCGTCCCTCCGCTGTTGCGCCGCAATCAGTACATGTGCTGGCCGCCGTTGATCGACAAGGTCGAGCCGGTGATGAAGCCTGCGTCGTCGGCGATCAGGAACAGCACGCCGCGCGCGATCTCGTCGGCCTTGCCGAGCCGGCCGACCGGGATTTTGGCGACGATCTTCTCGAGCACAGGGGCCGGCACGGCCGAGACCATATCGGTGTCGGTATAGCCCGGCGCGATGGCGTTGACGGTGATGCCCTTGGCGGCGCCTTCCTGGGCCAACGCCTTGGTGAAGCCGTGGATGCCCGACTTGGCCGCGGCGTAGTTGACCTGGCCGTACTGGCCGCCCTGGCCGTTGATCGAGCCGATATTGACGATACGGCCGAAGCCACGCGTATTCATGCCGTCCCACACCGCCTTGCAGACGTTGAAGCAGGACCCGAGATTGGTGTCGATCACGGCATCCCACATGGTGCGGTCGAGCCGTCGCATGGTCGAATCGCGCGTGATGCCGGCATTGTTGACCACGATTTCGATCGGGCCGAGGTCCTTTTCGATCTGTGCAACGGCGGTTTTCACGGCGTCGAAATTGCTGACGTCGAACTTGTAGACCGCGATGCCGGTCTCTTCCTTGAAAGCGTGAGCGGCGACGTCGTTGCCGGCATAGTTCGCCGCCACCTGATAGCCGCGCAGCTTCAGCATTCGCGAAATCGCCGCGCCGATCCCGCGCGTTCCGCCCGTCACCAATGCAACACGTCCGGCCATTTTTTCCTCCCTTGCTGGAGCGCCACTTTAGCCGGATTCGCAGAGGCGCGGGCAAGACATCGGTTAGATGCACAAAGCCCGACTGCGAATTCACGGTCCACGAATTCACGGGTGCGAATTCGAGGGGGTTCGCCGGATAACGCCTCATCCCGGTGCGGGCGTAAGTGCAGGGTCATGAAACCCTTCCACGCCCTGCTCGGCGCCTCCGCCGGAACCCACGCAGCCGACCAGCTCGCGCTGGCCACCTTGCCACTCACGGCAACCCTGCTGCTCGACGCCGGCCCTGGTCTGGTCGGCCTGCTGGTTGCCCTGCAAGGGGCGGCCTGGCTCACCATCTCCCTGCCGGCCGGCGCCTGGATCGACCGCCTGCCGCGCCGCAACCTGCTGATCGCCGCGCTGGCGCTCGGCCTCTGTGCCTCGATGGCGGCGGTGCTGGCCGCCGCTATGGGAGCCGCCGCCTTGCTCGGGCTGGCGGCGTTCGTCGGCGCCTCTGGCACCGTCGTCTACGTTCTGACCTCCGTCTCGCTGCTGCCGGGTCTGGTGCCATCGGCCGACCTGCCGCGTTCCAACGCACGACTGGAACTCGCACGGGCCGTGATGGGACTTCTCGCGCCGTTCGTGGCGGGCCTGCTCGCACAGCGTCTGTCGCCGACCTGGGGTTATGCATTGGCCGCGCTCGGTGCTGGCCTGGCTCTGGCCTGCGTATTCGCCCTGCCGAAGGTGCCCGCCCCGACGCAGCCCGCGGTCCGGCCGCGCTTCGTCGACTCGATCAGGACCGGCGCCCGCTTCGTGTTGGAGCACGACCTGCTGCGCGGCATCGGGCTCTGCGCGATTTTCTGGAACTTCGCTTTCTTTGCGCTGCTCGCGATCTGGGCACCGCTGGCGCTGACCGTCCTGAAGCTCGATCCGGCCATGCTTGGCCTCGCGCAATCGGCGCTGGGCGCGGGACAGATCATCGGCGCGCTGATCGCCCCCTGGTCTTCACGCGCCTTCGCGCCACTGGTCACCTTGATCTTCGGGCCGGCCATTTCGGTATTGGGCGTGGCTCTGTTCCTGCTGGCGCCGCAGCTCGACCGCTTTGCGGCACCGGCGATCGGCTTCTTCCTGATCGGATTCGGCCCGATGCTGTGGCTGATCTGCCAGACGACAGTACGTCAGCTCGTGACGCCGGC
>CAYZQZ010000535.1:0-2871 GCA_964480235.1 uncultured Reyranella sp.
CTGGCTCGGCCGCAAGACCCAGCGCGGGTTCTACGACTACCGCGGAGAAAAGCCGGTTCCGACCCGCTGATGGCACGGCCTGCCGGTCCGTGCATCGCACCCGTATCGACTAGCGGCCGCGGAACCCCGTCGCCAAAACATAGAGTTCCGCACTCTCGGCGCGGCTCGCTGGCGGCTTGATGTGGCGCACGGTGCGGAAATCGCGCTTGAGCGATTTGAGCAACTCGCCCTCGCTGCCTCCCTGGAAGACCTTGCACAGGAATGCGCCACCGGGTGAGAGAATCTCGCGCGCGAAATCGAGCGCAGCTTCGGCCAATCCCATGATGCGCAGATGGTCGGTCTTGGTGTGGCCGGTCGTCGGCGCAGCCATGTCGGAGAGGACGACGTCGGCACCACCGTCACGCAGGAGTTTGCGAAGTCGCTCGGGAGCTTCAGCTTCCATGAAATCGAGCTGTACCATCTCGACCCCCGCGATCGGCTCGACCGGAAGGTAGTCGATGGCGACCACCTGTCCCCGGCCTTCCACCGACTTCACGCGTACAGCCGCGACCTGGCTCCAGCCGCCGGGCGCGGCCCCCAAATCCAGAACGCGTTGGCCGGGCTTCAGGAAGTGATGCTTGTCATCGATCTCGATCAGCTTGAACGCGGCCCGCGAGCGGTAACCCTCGCGCTTCGCCGCGGCCACGTACGGGTCGTTGAGCTGTCGCTCCAGCCAGGCGCGCGAGGACGCGGTCAGACCCGTTCCCTTCTTCACGCGCACATGGAGCGAGCGCTGTCCGCCGGCCCCGCCGATTGCGGACCCCGATGCCTGCGAACCGGGTCGTTTGGATCGCGCCATTGCGTCTGCTCCAAGGGCTCAGTGGCTGTCTGCGCCACGCGCTCCCGTGTCCTCTGCGATCAATGTGGTCAGGATCCCTTCGCGCAATCCGCGATCGGCGACGCGCATGCGCTCGCAGGGCCAGGTCGCGACGATCGCTTCCAGGATCGCACAACCGGCCAACACCAGATCGGCACGATCGCGCCCGATGCACGGCTGAGCGACGCGCGCCTCGTGGCTGGCCACCACCAGCCAGCGTGTCACGGCACTGGCCTGCGACGTCGTAAGCCAAGTCCCGTCGACCCGGCTGCGATCATAGCGGGGCAGCTTCATATGGACGCCGGCGACCGTCGTGACGGTGCCCGAGGTGCCCAGCAGATGAACCCGGCGGCCCTCGAGCATCGGAGCGAGGCGGACCTGCTCCTCGAACGGATCGAGCAGTTCGCGCACGTGTCCTACCATGGCGGCGAACTCGCGCGGACCGATGAAGCCGCTGCCGAACCGTTCGGCCAGGGTCACGACGCCGACCGGAAGGGAAGTCCAGGCGAGGATCGCAGATTGCATGTCGAGGCGATCGAGAAGCGTCCGCCCGCCGTTCCGCCGTGCGCCATCGCGGCGCCAGCGCGCGATATTCAGCCAGACCAGTTCGGAAGAGCCACCGCCGATGTCGAAGACCAGGACGAGATCCGACTGCGGGTCGATGAGCGAGGCGCAGCCGGACACCGCGAGCTTGGCTTCTTCCTCGCGGCTCAGCACCTCGATCTGCAGATCGAGGTCGCGCCGCACGCGTTCGAGAAAACTCTCGGCGTTGGAGGCGACCCTGCAGGCCTCCGTGGCGACGAGGCGCGCCTTGTGGACGCGGTGTCGAGAGATCTTGCTGGCGCAGATCTGCAGCGCCTGGAGCGTGCGCGTCATCGCCCCGTCGGTCAGGCGACCGCTGGTGGCGATGCCTTCGCCGAGCCTGATGATACGAGAGAACGCATCGATGACCTTGAAACCCCGTCGGGAGGGGCGGGCCACGAGCAGGCGACAATTGTTGGTGCCGAGATCCAGGGCCGCATAGGCAGGGGCATTCGCATACGGCGCCTCCTCGGCAGCCTGCGATGGCGCCTCGCTCTCGGAAGGTCCGCGCTCGTTCCCTGTCACAGCCATGGTCCGTCACCTGGATTTCACGCTCGGGGGAGCGCGGCCGTCAGGCGATTCGGTTGATTGAACTTGGGAGAACGGTAGCCGACTTCCGGGCGGCCCGCCACTCCCCGCACCGTGGGGCGGACGGCAAACGCGAGGGGGACCGGCCAGGGTCGGTTCCCGTGGCCGCCCGTCGCCGCTGGCCGGGGTCTCCCAGGCCGCAAGCACGTTCAGCGTATCCGGCGCAGGCTCACTCCGCCGCGCGCGGCAGATCGGCCTTCGGGCGCCACCTCAACCTCGGCTCCCGTGCGGCCCTGGTCTCGTCCAGGCGGCGACGCGGGGCCAGACGCGGGGCCTGCTTGAAGCGCTCCGTATCACCGGCCTTGGCCGCCTCCGCGAGCTTGCGCATGGCGAAAATGAAGCGATCGAGGCTGTCCCGGCTCTCGCTCTCGGTGGGCTCGATCAACATCGCGCCGTGTACGACCAAGGGGAAGTACATGGTCATCGGGTGGTAGCCCTCGTCGATCATCGCCTTGGCGAAATCGAGCGTGGTCACCCCGGTGCCCTCGAGCCAGGCATCGTCGAAGAGGACCTCGTGCATGCAGGCCTTGTCCCCGAAGGGCTGGCTCATCAGGTCGCGCAACGAGGCACGCACGTAGTTGGCGTTCAGAACTGCATCCTCGCTGGCCCGTCGCATGCCGTCCGAACCGTGCGACAGCATGTAGGCCAGCGCGCGCACGAACATGCCCATCTGGCCGTGGAAGGCGGTGAGCCGGCCGAAAGGCTTGGCGTCGCCGGCATCCGCCTCGTGCTCCACCAGCCGCAACCTGCCCCCCTCCTTGCGGATGAACGGCAGCGGAGCGAACGGCGCCAGCGCGGCGGAAAGCACGACCGGACCCGCTCCCGGCCCGCCGCCGCCGTGCGGC
>CAYZQZ010000536.1:0-2866 GCA_964480235.1 uncultured Reyranella sp.
TGTACAAGCGAGCGCAGCACGCGATCGTGCGCACCGTGCGCAGCATCCAGGCCCGGCTCTCGAAGAAGGCCGACGCCGTCGAGGCGCCGCGCCTCCGGAGCTACACGCCGGGCTGGACGCGCTTTCTCGACCTCGAGATCGAGGGCGAGGAGAACGACTTCGTCGAGCGCACGGTCCGCATCAGGCGCATCGCCGAACCGCGTGCATCCCAGGTGAGGGCGGAGATCCTGGCGTCGATCCCCGCCAAGCGGGGGCGGGTGACCTGAGCGCTCAGGCCGGGTCGATCAGCGCGATTCCAAGATCCGGATGCTTGCGCCGGCGCAGGTGCGCCGGTGTTTCCGTGATGGTCACTTCCAGGGTCGGGCGCACCACTCCTTGCAGGAGATGTCCGCCGCGTGTGGAGCCGTCGCGCAGGCCGAGAACGGCGTGGATGTGCAGGCTGGGCTTGCCGTCGTCGCCCTGGGCGATGTCGCCCAGCAGGCTCAACGCCTCGCACTGCTCCGACACCTCGATCGGCCTGTAGGTCCTGGCCTCGAGATCGAACCAGCCCACGGTCGCGCGCGCGAAAGCGCCGATCGCGCTCAGCGAGGCGCCGGACAGGCGGTTCTCCGCTGCGAAGGTGCCAAGCACGGCCAATGCCTCTTCTCCCGGGCCCAGCACCAGCACGTAGACCCGTTCGCCGGCCTGCTCCCAGGCAAGGCGGGCTTTCACGGCGGACTCAGCGCGACGCCGCACGGCGTCGGGCGCGCGGCACCTTCTTGCCCTTGGCGCGGGCCTCCGACAGGCCGATAGCGATTGCCTGGGCGCGGCTTTTTACGACGCCACCCTTGCCACCCTTGCCGCTGCGCAGGGTGCCGCTCTTGCGCTTGTGCAGGGCGCGTTCGACGTCACTGCTGGCGGCCGGAGAATACTTCCGGGCCATCGTTCTAGCGCCAGAAAATGATCAACAGGATGATGATCGGCAGTGGGATGCCGAGCAGCCAGAGAATCAGACCTTTGCCCATGCCCATGCGAACCTCCATTGGTGAGGCCCTCGACATGGAGGCGAATTGAGGCACACCGAGCGGTCGATCTGTGACCGCTCTGTGATCGTCGCGAGTCGTGTTCGCGCGAAACCGGGAAGACTCAGTGCGACGACAGCGGAGCGTCGACGTCCTGGCCGAAATAGGCGTGCTCCAGCCGGGCCGGCAGGTTGGGTTCCTTGGCGCCGGCTTCGAGCACGATCGAGCCGCGGGCCAGCGCATAGACCCGGTCGGCCAGCGCCACCGCCTTCTCGATCAGCTGCTCGACCAGCAGCACGGCCGTACCGCTCTCGCGCAGGCGGCCGGCGGCGGCCAGCACGCGATCGACCAGCACCGGCGAGAGACCGGCCGACGGCTCGTCGAGCATCAGCAGGCGCGGACGGCGGACCAGTCCCTGCGCAACCGCCAGCATCTGCTGCTGGCCGCCGGACAGGGTGATGGCACGGTCGGCGCGCTTGGCGGCGATTTCGGGGAAGAAGGCGAGCGCCTCCTCGACCCGGACGCTGAGCTCGCCGCGCGCCATGCCGTAGCCCGCGAGCAGGAGGTTGTCGTACACGGTCTGCTGCGTGAACACGCGATGGCCTTCGACCACGTGCACCAGCCCGAGCCGCACCGTGTCGCCGGGCCCGGCCTTCGAGATGTCCTGGCCGCCGAACGTCACGGCGCCGGTCCGCGGCAGCAGGCCGGACATCGCCTTCAGGAGCGTGCTCTTGCCCGCGCCGTTGGGGCCGAGCAGGGCCAGGAGCTCGCCCTGGCCGACCTTGAGGTCGATGCCGTTCAGGACGCCGATCTTGCCGTAGCCTGCCGACAGACCGGCGACCTGCAGCAGCGGCGGAAAGCTAGGCGCCGAGATAGGCACTGACCACCTCCCGGTGCGAGCGGATTTCTGGAGGGTGAGTTCTCCTACTCGGCCCGGCATACGGCCACCTGGTGGGTGGAGGGGCGTTTCGCGTACGCGTGCGTTTTGGCGACCGGTGACACGCGCCTGTTCGAGGCCTGCCTGCCCCATCGGTGGTCAACCTGACGGATTTGCCAGCGGCTTGCCACGCGTTGGAACGGATTGTGTTTCATAGCCCTGCCGGTTTGCCGGGAGGGTGCGGAATGTCGGTGGAACGGATTGTCAACGGGAGGCCGCCCCTTTAGAATGGCGGATTCGCGTTTGCGGTCCGCCGGGGACATTCCGTCGGCAATCCCGCTCCGCGAGACGTGCCGCAAATTGTGCGGCCTGAATGCAAACCTTGGCGGCTGTTACGGTTATGTTCGAGTCTGTCACTCGCGGCTTCGATACGGCGATGTCGTTTTTCCGCTCCGGCGGAAAACTGACCGAGGCCAATATCGATGGCGGGCTGCGCCAAGTGCGACAGGCCCTCCTCGAAGCGGACGTGAACTACGACGTCGTGCAGTCTTTCACCGACAAGGTGAAGGCGGCCGCCATCGGGCAGCAGCTGCTCCAGTCGGTCAACCCGTCGCAACAGTTCGTCCATTTGCTGCATCAGCAGTTGACGGAGTTGATGGGCCCGGTCGATCACGCGATTCCCCTGAAAAAGGGGGACGTGACGATCCTGATGATGTGCGGGCTGCAAGGGAGCGGCAAAACCACGCCGTGCGGCAAGCTCGTGAAGTTGCTGCAGTCGGAAGGGGTTTCGCCGATGCTCGTCGCGGCGGACCTGCAGCGTCCCGCCGCTATCGAACAGTTGAAGATTCTCGGCGAGCAGTTGGGTGTCCCGGTGCATGCCGAGGATCCCTCGGTCGGTGGCGTCAACGTGTGTCAAAACGGCGTGGCGATCGCGCGGAAGCAGAACCACCAGGTGGTGATTCTCGACACCGCCGGCCGGTTGCACATC
>CAYZQZ010000537.1:0-2864 GCA_964480235.1 uncultured Reyranella sp.
CTTCAACCTGGCGCGGCGGCCTTCGTTGGTCGAGGTTCCCATGACGATCGAGGCGCCCAGATGCTTGGCGATCTGCATGCCGAGCAGGCCGACGCCGGACGAGGCGCCCTGGATCAGCACGGACTCTCCCTTCTTGAGGCGGCCCGCGCCGACCAGCGCGTTGTGCATGGTCTGCACCGCCACCGGCATGCAGGCGGCCTGCTCGTAGCTCATGTTGTTGGCGGGAATCCTGTGGGCTCGGCCGGCGTCGGCGACGGCATATTCGGCGAAGCCGCCCGCTGCGGAACTCATCACCCGGTCGCCGGGCCGGAAATCCTTGACCTCGCTGCCGACGGCTTCGACCTCGCCGGCGCATTCCAGGCCGACGATCGTGCCCGGTCCTCCGACCGTGCCGTGCCGGTGACCGGAGGCGACCGCGAGATCGGCGCGATTGAGCGACGCCGCCTTGACCTTGATCAGGATCTCGTTGGCCTTGGGCGAAGGCTTCGGCGCGTCCTTGTACTGGACGCCGTTCTCGGTGACGACGGCGGCTTTCATTGAGAATCTCCCTAGTTCAGGGGGCCATCCATAGCATGGCTCAGGGCTGTGCTCGGCCCTTCACATATTTGCGAACGACGGTTTCGTCGGGCGGATAGTTGGCAGGGGCCACCGGGGTGATCTGTGCCTGGATGCATTTCCAGTCGCCGCCCTGCCGCACGTAGGTATCAGTGTACATCGTCATGCCGACCGTTTCGACGCCGTCGACCATCCGCACGCTGCGGTTTGTCGAGCGCACCAGAGCGGTGTCGCCGAACACGTCGATCTTCTCGTCGCGATAGTCGAAGTAGGGGATGCGCGCGGGATCGAAGCCGGTGGCCCAGGCTTTGAGATAGTCGGCGCGGCTCACCCGGGCGCCGGTCGGCGTGATGCAGATGAAGCCTTCGTGCAGGATGGCGTCATGGCCCGCGACGTCGTTGGTGATGAAATTGTTGATGAACCGGGCGTTCAACGCGCGCAGCTCGACCGTCATGGCTATCCTCCTCTAGGAGACTAACCATATAACCGGTTAAAAAGAGGAGTCCAGCCTGAAACGGGGCTAGACGATCCGGCTCGCCTTGCCCTGCCAGTAGCGGTCGCGCAGCAGGCGCTTGTAGAGCTTGCCGGTGGGATGGCGCGGCAGCTCGGCCTCGAAATCGATGCTGCGTGGGCACTTGATGGCGGCGAGGTGCTGCTTGCAGTAGGCGATCAGCTCCTCGGCGAGCTGCGGGCTCGCGTCCGACATGTCGCGTGGCTGGACGACCGCCTTCACTTCCTCGCCGAAATCCTCGTTGGGCACGCCGAACACGGCGCAGTCCATCACCTTGGGGTGGTTGATCAGCAGGTTCTCGGCCTCCTGCGGGTAGATGTTGACGCCGCCGGAGATGATCATGAATGCCTTGCGGTCGGTCAGGTGCAGGAAGCCGTCGGCGTCGACGAAGCCCACGTCACCCAGCGTGGTCCAACCTTTGGGGTGGCGCGATTCGGCCGTCTTCTTGGGATCGTTGTGGTACTCGAACGGGCGACCATCGGCGAAATAGACAGTGCCCGGTTCGCCGGGCGGCAGCTCCTCGCCCGCGTCGTCGCAGATCTTCAGCTTGCCGACCACCGCCTTGCCCACTGTGCCCTTGTGCGCCATCCATTCGGTCGCATTGCACATGGTGAGGCCATTGCCTTCGGTGCCGCCGTAGTATTCCCAGACGATCGGGCCCCACCACTCGATCATCTTTTCCTTTACCGGGATCGGGCAGGGCGCGGCGGCATGGATCGCGCACTTGAGTGAGGAGACGTCGTACTTCGCCCGCACCTCGTCTGGCAGCTTGAGGAAGCGCACGAACATCGTCGGCACGACCTGGGTGTGGGTGATGTGATGTTCGCCGACCAGCCGCAGATAGTCCTCGGCATCGAAGTTTTCCATGATCACCGAGGTACCACCCAGCCGCATGACGCTCATGTTGAAGCGCAGCGGAGCGGCGTGATAGAGCGGCGCCGGCGAGAGATAGATCGTGTCGGTGCCCATGCCGTAGAGCTTGCTGGTGATGGCAAGCAGCGGATTCTCCGCGTCGATCGGCTGCTTCGGCACCACCGGCAGCACGCCCTTGGGGCGGCCCGTCGTCCCCGACGAATAGAGCATGTCGTGGCCCTGGGTCTGGTCGGCGATCGGCGTCGCTGGCTGGCCTGCAACGGCTTCTTCCCACGAGGCGTATCCGTCGATCGTGCCGTCGACCATGAAGCGGTGCCGGGCATTGGCCATCAGCGGCCGCAGCTCGGTGGCGCGCTCGGCAAGATACCGGGAGGTGACGAACAGCCGCGCCCCGCAGTCGCCCACGATGTAGTCGACCTCCGGCGCGGTCAGTCGCGAGCTGATCGCGGTGTAGATCAGACCCGACCGCTGGGCACCCCAGCAAATCTCGAAGAATCGCGCGTTGTTTTCCATGAAGATCGCGATGTGGTCGCCCGCCTGCAGGCCGAGCGAGCGGAAAAGCTGCGCGATACGGTTGGATTGCCGGTCGAGCTGGCCGTAGGTCACGGTTTCGCCGCTGCCGGCCATCAGATAGGCGGGCTTGTCGGGAAATTTTTGGGCGTGGATGTAGGGATGCATGGCGAGGCGCATAAAACCCAAGCCTTTCGCCCCCCGCAAGCGACGCCACTGAGCGGCGTTGACCGGGTTCCGCCCATCGGCTTTATTCGCGCCGCACCTCAGCGTGCCCCCGTGGCGGAATTGGTAGACGCGCCTGACTCAAAATCAGGTTTCCTCACGGAAGTGTTGGTTCGAGTCCGACCGGGGGCACCAGTGTGCGCTAGAACTCATAAAACATAGGAATTTCGGGGCTATCTCCGATTTCCTT
>CAYZQZ010000538.1:0-2856 GCA_964480235.1 uncultured Reyranella sp.
CCTTGCAAAACAGTCAAACTCTCAAGGTGGACCAATTCAATGGGGGTGCATCAGCGAGGTCCATGCCGCGAACAACCGCTTCCGCCAGCTGGTGGGCGCTTTCAGGTTCAATCTGCTGACGATCATGCTGTGGCTGACCTCGACGCCGCGCCTGCTCTATCGGCTGATTGCAGGTGGCCGGCGACAAGCAGCTGTTCCGCTGCTGCAAATTCCGTGGATGCCCCGGGTTTCTGGATTGCAGGCCCAACCGGTGCACGATCTTGCAGACCATCCGTGGACGGAACTCCTGCGCCAGGCAAGCGGCGACATCCGTGACGAGTTAATTGCCGTGCAACCCTCGTTTCGATTGGCGCGCTATGCTTCGGACCTCCATCCCAAACCATGGACGACATTCTACTTCTTTCTCGAAGGCCGCCCTTTTCTTGAAAACCTCGCTGCGTGTCCCCGCACCGCCGCCGTCTTGAGCAAGATCCCGCATAATGGCTTCCATGTTTGCTTCTCGGCAATTGAGCCAAACGGGTCGCTTCAGCCTCACACCGGTCCGACGAACGCCAGCCTGACAGCTCATCTTGGTCTGATTGACTGCGCCGGCGCGCGCCTTTGGGTAGCCGACAGTTTTGCCGACTATCGCGACGGCGAGGTGTTTGTGTTCGACGACAGCTTCGTGCATTCGGTGGAGCATGCTGGCGTACGCACACGATACACCTTGATGATCACATTCTGGCATCCAGAGCTCAGTCGAATCGAGCGGGCCTTCATGGAGCAGATCGTGCGAATGGCTCCAAAGTAGAAGGTCGTCGTCCAAAGCGCCCTTCTTTGCCGAGCGCAAGGTGAGCGGCGTTGAACATCCTACCACCGCTCACTTGGGCTCTGCGATGGTGGCAACCTGGTAGCTTCCTCGACAGTATCTTGGTTCGCGTCGACGTGGGCCGTGAGCCCGTCCGTGAACACCAGTTTCCGGCAATTTTGGAGGCAGGTCGCCCCGGATGCCGGCACGGCGGGCTGCCTATGCCGCTTTCTCCAACCGTAACGAGGCCTAGTACCGGGCCTCGAACGAGCATCGATGCATCTTGCTAGCGGCGTTCAGCTCTTCCAGGCGACGACGTCGAGGAAGGTGCTCTGGTAGGTGGCACCTTCGCCCATGTCGGTGTAGCGGTCCGAGCAGAGGATGTTGATCGTGCCCGAGAGGGCCTCGTGGCTCGGCCGCTGGCCGGGCACCAACACGACTCCGGGCTGCACCTCGTCGCTTACCTTGAGCGCCAGGCCGACTTCGCCGCGCTCGTTGAACAGGCGCACGTCGGCGCCGTCGGCAAGGCCGCGCTTCCTGGCGTCCTCGGGATGCAGGATGCAGAACGGCTTGCCTTCGCGGCCGCGCAGGAAGCTCACGCCGGAGAATGCGGTGTGCGCCTGGAAATAGCCGGGCGCGGTGAGCAGGCGCAGCGGCCACTTCTCCGCGTCGGCCAACTCGATCGGGTCGGGTTGCCAGTCCGGCAGCGGCGACACGCCCATCTTGGCGACCTGCTCGGAGTAGAACTCGAGTTTCTTCGAGGGCGTGGTGAAGATTTGCGGCTTCCAGCCCTCGACGTAGCGCTGCGGCGTGCCGGCGAACAGTTTTGCCTGGTCGTAGGGCGAATCCTTCAGCAATTCCTTGGCGGCATCCTCGGCGCTCAGCGAAAAAATGCGGTCGGTGACGCCCATGCGTTTGGCCAGTGCCTGCGCGAGGTGGAAGTTCGACATCGCCTCGCCGGCCGGCTTGGCGGCTTGCGGGCCCCACTGCATCCAGTAGCAGCCATAGGAGCGGTAGAGGTCGTCGGTCTCGAGATAGGTCGCGGCCGGCAGCACGATGTCGGCGTACTTCGCGGTCTCGCTGACGAAGGGATCGTGCGCGACGGTGAACAGGTCCTCGCGCAACAGGCCCTTCCGCACCTTGTGGACTTCGGGGCAGGTTACGGCGGGGTTGTTGGCGCCGACGAACAGCGCGCGGATCGGCGGGTCCTTCATGTTGAGCAGTTCTTCGCCCAGCCGCAGGTGATTGACGTTGCGCGTCGCCGCCGGTCCCGATGGACGACGCACGGCGCCGTAGTTCAGCTCGCAGTTCGCCGCCGTCAGCAGCATGGCGCCGCCGCCGCGGACTCCGTAATGGCCGGTGACGCCGGGGAGGAGAGTGACGGCGCGCAGTGCCTGGCCGCCTGCCGCGAGGCGGGTCATACCCTCGCCGAGACGGATGATTGCCGCCTTCGCCTTGCCGTACAGCGCGGCGACCTTCTCGATGTCAGCGACAGAGAGACCCGTGATTTCGGCCGTTTTCTGCGGCGTGAATTTCGGCAGGATGTCGCGCTCGACCTGGTCGAAGCCCAGCGTGTTCTTCGCGATGTAATCACGGTTGGCGAGCTTGTCGCGCACCAGAATGTGCATGATACCGAGTGCCAGAGCGGCATCGGTGCCGATGCGGATCGGCAGATAGAGATCGGCCGCCTTGGCGGAGCGCGTCCTGCGCGGATCAATCACGACCAGCTTGAGACCGCGTTCTTTCTTGGCGTGCTCGACGAGAGAATAGAAATGCACGTTGGTGGCGGCGAGATCCGCGCCCCACGAGATCACCAGGTCGGAATGCACGACGTCTTCCGGATCGGCGCCGCCGGTCGGGCCGACGGTGACGTTCCAGGCTTCCTCGCAACAGGTGTCGCACACGGTACCGGCCTGCAGGCGCGAGGTGCCGAGCGCGTGGAACAGGCCCAGCACCAGGCCACGATTGAGCAGGCCCTGATGGGCGGAGTAGGCGTAGCCCAGGATGGCGAGAGGTCCGCTTTCCTCGATGATCGCCTTCCACTTGGCGGCGATCTCGTCGAGCGCCTC
>CAYZQZ010000539.1:0-2851 GCA_964480235.1 uncultured Reyranella sp.
GAATCCCCGGATCGCGCGCGTGCTCTATCCCGGCCGGCCCGACCATCCGCAGCACAAACTGGCGGCCAGCCAGATGTCGAACTTCGGCGGCGTCGTCACCTTCGACGTCAAGGGCGGCAAGAACGCCTGCTTCGAGGCGCTCAATCGCCTGAAGATCGTCGACATCTCCAACAATCTGGGCGACGCCAAGAGCATGGTGACGCATCCCGCCACGACGACGCACATGCGGATCGGCGCGGCCGAGCGCGCCAAGCTCGGCATCGGCGACGGCACGGTGCGCATCTCGGTGGGCCTCGAGGACGTCCAGGACATCATCGACGACCTGACCCAGGCGCTGGGCTAGCGCGTGTCGCTCGCCCGCACGCTCTGGCAGGCGAACCAGGACTGGGCGGCGCGCATCCTGGCGCACCGCTTCGTGGTCGGGCTGGGCGACGGCACGCTCGCAACGGAGAGTTTCAAGAGCTATGTCGCGCAGGATGCCTACTTCCTGGACGCCTTCGCGCGCGCCTACGCCTTCTGCCTGGCGCACGGCACCTCGCGCGACGACCTGTTCGGTTTCTCGGAACTGATCGCGGGCGTTCTGGACGAACTCAAGCTGCACAAGAGCTACACCGAGAAACTGAACGTTTCGCTCGACGGCGTGACGCCGCTGCCGGCGACGACCGCCTATGTCGATTTCCTGCTCGGCACCGCGCGACTGGGCAAGCTCGGCGAGACCATCGCCGGCATGACGCCGTGCATGCGGCTCTATGCCTTCCTCGGCCAGAGCCTCGCCAGCAAGCCGGTGGCGCCGCCCTATGCCGATTGGGTGAAGACCTATTCCGATCCCGGCTTCGAGGCGCTGGCCGTGCGGCTGGAAGGCCTGCTCGACCAGCACGCCACCAACACGCCGGCAGTGTGCGCCAATTACCGGCGCGCGATGGAACTCGAATACAACTTCTTCGACGCGAACGTTTGAAGACCTCATGGGACCGCGGAGCTCCAGCTCCGCATCATGAGTCCTGAGCGGACCTGCAGGCCCGCGGTCCGAAGATCAGAGCGCCGCGAGTTTTTCCATCGAGCGCTCGAGCGCGCCGTGCAAGTCGGCCGTGAGGCGTGGGCCCATGGCGGCGCGCACTTCCTGTTCGGCGTTCGACCACATCGGTATGGCACGCTTGAACAGCGCGCGGCCGGCCGGCGTCGCGACCAGCTCGTGACGGCGGCGGTCGCCCGAGGCGGCACGCTCGACCAGGCCGCCCGTGAGCAGTGGGCGAAGGTTGCGCGTCAGCGTGGTGCGGTCTGTGGCCAGCAGCTCCGACAGCCGGCCAATCGACACCGGTCCTTCGCCGCAGATGAAACCCAGCAGCGAGAACTGCGAGATCTTCAGGCCGGTGGGCGCGAGATGCTGGCTGTAGATCTGTGTCACCCGGCGCGCCGCACCTCGGACGCGAAAACAGGTGCAGTCGCGCGGCGACAGGCGGGGGGCCGGCTGTGACATGCGCGCGAGCTTAGACCGCGCCCTTGCGGCGGCCAAGCGCAAATGGTGTATATGCACGCAACATCGATCGACCTCCTGGGAGACACATCCAGATGAACGCACAAGCTGCCGGTTTCGGAGTCGTGCCGCTCGAGCGGGCCCGGACCATGGACGGCATGACCCTGTTCACCGAGATGGCGGCGGGCCGCCTGCCGGCGCCGCCGATCTGCGAGACCCTGGGCATTCGCCTCAGCGAGGTCGAGCTCGGCCGCGTCGTATTCGCCTACACGCCGGTGTTCGCGCACTACAATCCGCTGGGCAGCGTGCATGGCGGCATCGCCGCGACCCTGCTCGATTCGGTGATGGGTTGCTGCGTGCACACCACGCTCAAGGCCGGCACCGGCTACACCACGGTCGAGATCAAGGTGAACTACGTGCGTGCCATGAGCGACAAGACCGGCCCGGTGAAGGCCGAGGGCAAAGTGATCAATGTCGGCTCGCGCATCGCCACCTCGGAGGGCCGGCTGGTCGACGCCTCGGGTAAACTGCTGGCGCACGGCACCACGACCTGCCTGCTCTTTCCGATCTGAGGGGCGAAGAGAGATCCCTCGCAAGGATTGCTACAAGGGCGGCTGTGCCGCCCTGATGCGCTCGGGACGCCACCTGGTCGGTGGCGTTTCGCATCGCCTGTCGGGTTACACGAGGCCTCTTGCCGCGTTTGACCTTCTACTGGGAAAGTCCCATCTCAAGACAAACGAGGGCTTTGTCGAACGATGTTTGTCGCCACAACCCGTGGCATCCGCGTGACGGTGACACCGCAATATCTGCCGGACCAGTCGGATCCGGGGAAGGCGCAGTTCGTCTGGGCCTATCATGTCCGCATTGAGAATAGGGGTGATGTGACGGCGCAACTGCGCAGCCGCCATTGGAAGATCACCGACGGCATGGGCCGTCGCCAGGAAGTGAAGGGGCCCGGCGTGGTCGGCAAGACGCCGAGGCTGCGCCCGGGCGAAATGTTCGAGTACACTTCAGGCACGTCGCTCTCGACCCCATCCGGATTCATGGGCGGCACGTACCAGATGGTCAGCGAGCAGGGTGAGGATTTCGATATCGAGGTCCCGACTTTCTCGCTCGATATGCCGGGGGGAAACCGGCAGCTTAATTGAATGCCGATCCGTCCGGCGCCGAGCGAAGAGGACAAGACGATGAACAAGATGCTGAAGCGGAGCGAGGTCGTCTCGCTGGCCACTGGCCTTCCCCGTCCGTCGCGCGAGCAGGCCGAGGCTGCCGTGCGTACGATGATCCAGTGGGCAGGCGACAATCCCGATCGCGAGGGCCTGGCCGGCACGCCCGACCGCGTCGTGCGCGCCTACGAGGAATTCTTCGCCGGCTACG
>CAYZQZ010000540.1:0-2851 GCA_964480235.1 uncultured Reyranella sp.
CGGCATCCGCGAGATCGAGTTCTTCGCCCAGACGCAGCAACTGATCTTCGGCGGCCGCAATCCGGCGCTGCGGTTGCGCGGCACCTGCGAGACCCTGCGCGCGCTCGCTGGCGCCGGTCACGTCACCGAACGCGTCACACAGGAACTGATCGAGGCCTATGGGTTCCTGCGCCGCGTCGAGCATCGTTTGCAGATGATCGACGATCGCCAGACCCACAGCATTCCCGACAATGCCGGCGGCGTCGCGGCGCTGGCGATCTTCCTCGGCTACGAAAGCGGACCCGCATTCGAAAAGGTACTGCTTCGGACTTTGCGCACGGTCGAGGGCCACTATGCGCGGTTGTTCGAAGAAGCCCCCAGCCTCGCCGGCCCGGGAGGCAATCTCGTCTTCACCGGCACCGACGACGACCCGGGCACGCTCGAAACCCTGCGCGCTCTGGGTTTCAAGGATCCGTCCGCCGCCGCCGGCATCGTCCGTCGCTGGCATCACGGTCGCTTTCGCGCAACCACCTCGGCGCGTGCGCGTGAACTGCTCACCGAATTGATGCCGGCGCTGTTGAAGGCGCTGGGTGCGACTGCCGCGCCCGATCAGGCATTGCTGAATTTCGATCTTTTCTTGGCCAATCTCCCGGCGGGCGTTCAGCTCTTTTCGCTGTTCAAGGCCAATCCGGCCTTGCTTGAATTGGTCGCCACGATCATGGGCAGTGCGCCGGGGCTGGCGACACAGCTCGCGCGTCGCACGATCCTTCTCGATGCGGTGCTTTCGCCCGCCTTCTACGATCCGATCCCCGCCACTGATGACTTGATGAGCGAGTTGTCGGGCCTGCTGGCGCTGCGCAACAACGAGCAGGACACCCTCGATGCCGCCCGGCGCTGGGCCAACGACCGTCGCTTTCAGGTGGGCGTCCAGCAATTGAAGCAGGTCGTGCGGCCGGCCCAGGCCGGCACCGCCTACTCTGCGATTGCCGAGGCCACGATCTCCTGCCTGTGCGACCGGGTCGCGGAGCGCTTCGCCGAGGCTCATGGCGGCTTCCGCGGCCAACGGCTCGCCGTGCTCGGGCTGGGGAAGCTCGGCAGCCGCGAGATGTCGGCAACCTCCGACCTCGACCTCATATTCGTCTACGACATTCCGCCCGGTATGGAGACTTCTGACGGCCGCCAGCCGCTGCCTCCCATCCAGTACTACACCCGTCTCAGCGCCAAGATCGTGACGGCGCTCACCGCGCTCACCAACGAAGGCGCCCTGTACGAAGTCGACATGCGCCTGCGCCCGTCAGGACGTGCCGGACCGCTGGCCAACTCGCTGGAAGGCTTCGAAACCTATCACGCGCAGTCGGCCTGGACCTGGGAACACCTGGCACTCACCCGGGCACGCGTTATCCACGGCCCGCCGGCCCTGGTGGATCAGTTGAACCGCATCATCACTGGCACCCTGTGCCGGCCGCGCGATCCGGATGCGCTGGTGCGCGATGTCGCCGACATGCGCGACCGCATCGCCCAGCACGCGCCCGCCAAGGGGCCGTGGGACTTCAAGCACCTGCCGGGCGGGTTGTTCGACATCGACTTCGTCGCGCAGTACCTCGCCTTGCGGCATGCCGCGGCCAGGCCGGATATCCTGCATCCCCATCCGGCGGAGATGCTGCGCCGTGCGGCCGGCGCAGGCTTCATCGGACAGACAGACGCCGGACGTCTGCGCGCGGCCCGCCTGCTGATGTCTGACGTGCAGGGCCTGCTGCGTCTCACTCTCGACGGCGACGAGGCGACGTTCGACGAAGCCAGGGCGCCGGAAGGCCAGCGGCGGCTGATCGCCGCCACTGAGGAGGAGCCCGATATCGCAGCCTTGCGTCGGCGCATCGAGACGGAATGTGCGGCGGCCCGTGCTATATACAGGCACATCGTCGAGGAACCGGCGCGCGCCGCCGGCTGGAAGGCAAGGAGCGAGACATGAGCGTCGAAGAAGGCAGGAAAGCCCCCGATTTCACCGCCCCGACCGATGGTGGCGGCAAGCTCAAGCTTTCGGACCTGCGCGGCAAACCGGTCGTGCTCTACTTCTACCCCAAGGACGACACGCCGGGTTGCACCACCGAGGCCTGCGGCTTTCGCGATTCGGCGGCCGCCTTTAAGAAGCTCAAGGCCCAGGTCGTTGGCGTCAGCAAGGACAGCGTCGCGCGGCACGACAAGTTCAAAGCAAAGTACAAGCTGAACTTCCCGCTGGTTTCCGACGAAGACGGCAAGATCTGCGAGAAGTACGGCACCTGGATCGAAAAGAGCCTGTACGGCCGCAAGTACATGGGCATCGACCGCGCCACCTTCCTGATCGACAAGGACGGAAAGGTCGCCAAGGTTTGGCGCAAAGTGAAAGTCGCGGGCCACGTCGACGAAGTCGAGAGCGCCTTGAAGGGCCTTTAGCTCCCTCGTCCCGAGGCAGGCGGTACCTCGCCAGGACTAGTGGAGACCCCTCTGAATTTTCTCGAAGGACTTCGCGTTCAGGTCGAGCGCAGGGAGAAGCTGCTGCTGGGAGCGATCGTCGTCGTCGCCCTGGCGCGCTGCATCTGGGAAGCGGACCGCCAGATGGGCTTCGACGAGTTGTTCACCTACTACATCGCCCGCCTCGGATCATGGACCGACATGATTAGCGCTGTGCCGGCTGATGGCAATCCGCCGCTTTATTACCTGCTTGCCCATGCCTGCCTGCAGTTCGTGGGGCCTCCGGAACTCGCCATTCGTCTGCCGTCGATCGCGGCCTTTCTCGTCACCCTGCTCTGCATATACGCATTCGTGCGACGGCATTGCGATGCCATTTCCGCCCTGTTTGCGACGTTCGCGATGTCGACGGCTTTCATCCGCTTCT
>CAYZQZ010000541.1:0-2844 GCA_964480235.1 uncultured Reyranella sp.
GATGGGTCGGCGACTGGCAGGAGGGCAGGCACGCGATGGTGCTGTCGTGGTCAGGATCGAAGAAGAACGGGATGGCGTAGCGCACCGTGCCGGAGACGTTGCGCACGCGGTGCGGCGTCGACAGGAAGCGCTCGTTGGTCCAGCGATGCAGGATGTCGCCGCCGTTCACCACGAAGGCCCCCTCGACATGGGGCGCGTCCATCCACTCGCCGCTCGGCAGCAGGATCGACAGGCCCTGCACCTTGTTGGGCGGCAGCAACGTCATGAATCCGGAATCGGTGTGCGGCACCAGGCTCGCGATTCTGTCGTCGCTGCCGTCGATCAACGGATAGCGCGACTGGCGCAGGATGAAATGCGGCTTGGCGAAAAAGCTGTCGAAATGATTGGCCGGCAGGTCGAGTGCCAGCGCGTAGAGCGGCACCAGCTTGAGGCAAAGTGCCTCCATCGCCGCCGTGTACTTGAGTGTCTGTTCGCGGAAGCCCGGCAGGTTTGCCGGCCACTGGTTCTGCACGTGGAAGCGCCGGCCGGCAACGACGTCCGGGTCGTCGGCGGGACGGTCGCGGCGCAGGAAGAAGGCCTCGTTCTGGCTGGGCTTCTTGCCCTGGGCGGCGGCGTTCGGCGGCGCCTTCTCGGCGATCGGCATGTAGCCGATCGTGTGCTCGTTGACCCTGATCTTGAGTTTCTCTTCCATCGGCTGCGCATGGAAGCGGGCCGCAGCCTCGTACTGCGCGTCGATCAGCGTCTGCGGGATGTTGTGGCCGGCCAGATAATAGAAGCCGACCTTCTCGAAGGCGTAGCGCAGATGACGCGCGGCGCCTTCGGCGCCGCCCGGCTGGCCGGCGAGGTAGTCGGACACATCGATCAACGGAATTTCGCCGCCGATCATCTTCATGTCTGATGGGGCGCTCGAGGGCGCGATATCCTGCGGCATGGTCGGGACTCCGGACGGGCTTGCGATACTATAGGGCATGAACATCGCAAAGATCGAGCCGATCGCGCTTTCCGCCGGCGGCCTGTCCCTGGTGCTGTGCCGGGTATCGACACAATCCGGCCTGGTCGGCTACGGCGAATGCCTGTGCAACAGGCCTCCGATGCAGCAGGCGCTGGTCGCAACCATTCGCGACGCCATCGCGCCGCTCTATCTTGGAAAATCGGTCGACGACCGGACGGCGCTGAACCTCGCTGCGCGCCGCCGCTTCGCGAGCTTCGGCCGCGCCGGCACGGTGCTGAATGCGCTCGCTGCGATCGACATCGCGCTGTGGGACATCGCGGGCAAGGCCGCGAGCAAGTCGGTGTCGCAGCTCCTGGGTGGCGCCAAGCGTACGCGCCTGCCGGTGATGGCGAGTCTCGACAAATACGACGACAGGAAGAAGGTGAGCGCGCGACTGGAGCAGGCGCTTGCGACCGGCGTGAAGGCGGCGAAGATCCATGAGGCGCCGCTCGAGATCATCGAGGCGGCGCGCGCCGTCGTACCGCGCGAGGTGCCCTTCGTCGCCGACAGCAACAACGCCCACACGCTGGCCGACATCAGCCGCGACGCGGCGCGCTGGCGCGCGCTCGGCCTGCTGTTCTTCGAGGATCCGTTCTGGCCGCCGGAAGACCTGCTGGCGATGGACCGCATGCAGGGCGTGCCGATCGGCATGGGCGCCGATTTCGGCTCGACCGAGCAGATGGCGGTCTATGTGAAGGCGCCGGCCATCGCGGTGCTGCAGCCCGACGTCTGCATGCTGGGCGGCCTCACCGAGGCGAGCCGCGCCGTGTCGATGGTCGAGACCGCGGGCAAGATCCCCGCGCCGCACACGCCCTTTGCCGGACCGGCGGCGCTTGCTTCGCTGCATCTGCTGGCAATCGCGAAGGAGGAGGGATACTTCGCCGCGATCGAACCCGGCGACGGTCGCGACATGTACGGCATCGGCGTGCCGAATTGGCAGCCCACCATCGACGTGCCGACCGGACCGGGCCTCGGGTTCGATCCCGATCCCGCCTTCCTGCGTGCGCACGATTGTGCGAAATAAATGAAGAAGTACCCTCCCCATGTGAATGGGGAGGAAATTGAAATCGGAGGAACGCCTATGCCATCGCCGCTTTTCGACCTTACCGGCAAGGTCGCCGTCATCACCGGCTCGAGCAAGGGCATCGGCAAGGCGATCGCCATGCATCTCGCGCTTTCGGGTGCCAAGGTCGTGGTGTCGTCGCGCAAGGCGCCGGTCTGCGAGGAAGCGGCGGCCGAGATCCGCAAGGCCGGCGGCCACGCCACGGTCATTCCCTGCAACATCTCCGACAAGGCGCAGTGCGAGAAGCTGATCGGCGAGACCCAGAAGCAGGTCGGCCCGGTAGACATCCTGGTCTGCAATGCCGCCTCGAACCCGTATTACGGGCCGAACGAAAAGCTGCCCGACGAAGTGTTCCTGAAGATCATGCAGAACAACATCCTCAGCAACATGTGGCTGATCAATCTCTGCCTGCCCGACATGCGCAAGAAAAAGGACGGTTCGATCCAGATCGTGTCGTCGATCGGCGGCCTGCGCGCCAGCACGGTGATCGGCGCCTACTGCATCTCCAAGGCGGCCGACATGCAGATGGCCCGCAACCTTGCCAACGAATACGGTCCCGACAACATCCGCGTGAACACCATCGCGCCGGGTCTGGTCACGACCGACTTCGCCCGCGCTTTGTACGAGGACCCGGCGCGGCGCAAGGCGCGTGAGGATGCGACACCGCTGCGCCGTCTCGGCGCTCCGGACGACATCGCCGGGCTGGCGGTGCTGCTGGCCGGCAAGGCCGGTGCTTTCATCACCGGCCAGACGCTGGTCGCCGACGGCGGCACGACGATCGGCGTGTGAG
>CAYZQZ010000542.1:0-2843 GCA_964480235.1 uncultured Reyranella sp.
CTTCTTCAGGCCGGCGACCAGAGCCGCGGCATTGGCATATCCGCCGGGATGCGGCGTGTATTTGCCGCCCATGCCGCCCGGCGGATCGCCGCGTAGAGCCACGATGTGACGGATGCCCGCGTCCCAGTAGGCGCGGGCGACGTCGTCGATCTCGCCCTGGGTGGCCGCGACGCAGGTGAGGTGCGCGGCGGCATCGATGCCGGTTTCCTTCTTCAGGCGCACCACGGTCTCGTGCGTGCGCTGGCGCGTCGAGCCGCCGGCGCCGTAGGTCACGGAAAAAAAGGTAGGCTGCAGCGGCGTGAGACGATTGATCGTCTGCCACAGAGTCTGCTCGGCGGCGTCGGTCTTGGGCGGCGAGAACTCGAACGACACCCTGAGGCGCTGCGGCGAGCGGGCCGGGAATTCGGCTCCCGGATTGACCACGCCGAAGGGCGTGCTGATCGGGCCGGCGTTCATCGGAGGGCTCCTGGCAGGGTTGCGGAAGTGGCGGGCGGGCGCGCGGGACGCGATGCCGCCTCGCGTTCGCCGCGCCAGATACCGGTCATCAGGCGGCGGCCGGGGAAGTGAATGGGCTCGAGCGGTGCGAGGCCCGCGCTCTTCAGCCAGCCCTGTACCTGGTTGTCGGCGAAGCCGAGATGGACGTGCGCGTGCTCGCGCTTGAGCTCGACCAAGTCGTGCGGCGAGAAATCGACCACCAGCACCAGCCCGCCCGGCTTGACCACGCGGGCGGCCTCGGCGAGCGCCGCCGAAGGGTCGTCGGCGTAGTGCAGCACGTGATGGATCGTGACCACGTCGAAACTGTCGGCCTCGAAGGGCAGGGCATACATGTCGCCCTGGCGGATCTCGGCGTTGTCGATGCCGGCGCGGGCGAGGTTGGCGCGGGCCAGCGCCAGCATCTCGCGGCTCTGGTCGACGCCGACGGCGCGCTCGACCTTGGGCGCCAGCACTTCCAGCAGCCGGCCGGTGCCAGTGCCGATGTCGAGCAGGCGGCGCGCGCCCACCGGCAGGTGATGGGCGAGCGCCCGCTCGATCTCGCGGTCGGCCACATGCAGGGCGCGCAACTCGTCCCAGCGCTGGGCGTTGTCACGAAAGAAACGCACGGCCGCGGTCTGGCGGCGCTGCAGCAGGCCGTCGAGCCGGGACCGGTCGGCAGCGATGCGCGCGTGCTTGGGATCGAGCCGGCGCACGAACTCGCGCACCAGCGCCGCATCGTCGCCGCCGGTGGTCAGGCGGAAGCGGGTGAACTGCGCCTCGCGGAACCGCTCCAGGAGGCCGGCTTCGACCAGCAACTTCAGGTGGCGTGAGACCCGCGGCTGGCTCTGCCCCAGCACGTGGACATAGTCGCTGACGGTCAGGTCTTCGCGCGCCGCCAAGGCCAGAATACGCAGGCGCGTGTCTTCGGCGGCTGCACGCAGCAGAGTGAGAAGATGGTCCATGACTTTTCCAATATAAGAATATCTTTATATTTGCAAGTCCCGACTTGATTCGGAGGTGGCGAAATTTGTGATCTTACTGCCACAAGCTGAAAGGCTTTTTCCTATGCACTTCAAAGTGCACTGCCCGTGTGCGACACTGTCCCGCAAAGACGGTCGCTAAAGGCCGGTTTTGGGGTTGGAGTCACATGGTGAACGGTCTGCTGAGCTCGGTGACGGCGGGTTTCCGCCATTCGCTGGTTGCCGTCGTTGCGGCTGCGGCGATGCTGGGCGGGTGCGCCATGAAGGACACCGGGGCCAACGAACCCTGGGATCCGATCGAGACCCCCAACCGCTTCATCTTTTCGCTGAACCGCGCCGTCGACATCATCGCCATCCGCCCCGTCGCCGTTCTCTATCGCGACTGGATGCCGGAGCCCGCGCAACGCGGCATTCACAACGTCCTCGACAATCTCGGCGAGCCGGTGACGGCGGTGAACGAACTGGTTCAGGGCGATCCTGGCCGTGCGATCACCACGTTGGCGCGCTTCGTCATCAACTCGACCATCGGCATTGCCGGCCTGTTCGACGTGGCGGCCCACATGGGCATGCCGCGCACCAAGGAAGGCGCGGGCAACACTGTCGGCTACTACGCCGGTGTCGAGCCCGAGAACGGCGGCTTCTATATCGTGCTGCCGCTCGCCGGTCCCTCCAATGCGCGCGACGCGGCCGGCCTGATGGCCGATTACGCGATCGATCCCTTCCGAATCCTGACCTTCTCGCTGAACGCCGATTGGCTGCTGACCGGCGCGCCGCGCTGGGGCGCCACGATCGTCGACATCCGTTCGCGTACCCTGTTCGCGCTCGACGACCTCGAAAAGAACAGCGTCGACTATTACGCCGCCCTTCGTTCGGCCTATACCCAGCAGCGCGCCGACCTGATCCGCCAGAAGCGCGACAAGACCAACAGCCGGGGCGAGCTGGAACGACGCGACAACCTCGCGCTGGTGCGCTAGGACTCCTCTCCCGCTTTTCTTTTTTGCAAGGAGCGAACGGTGACCCTGCTCGCCCGTCGTCATGTCCTGTTGTCTGTGGCCGCCGGTTCGGCGGTCGCAATCGTGGGATCGCCGGCGCTCGCCGCCGATGCCGCCCAGCTCATCCAGGGGGTTTCCTCCGAGGTGATCGAGCTCATCAAGACCACCACCGGTGCCGCCCGCGAGGCCGGCATTCGCAAGGTCCTGGAGGCCAACTTCGACCTGTCCTTCATGGGCCGTTCGGCGCTGGCCACCTACTGGGACGAGACCAACGAGATGCAGCGCGAGCGGTTTCTCAAGGCGGCGGTCTCGGCGGAGGCCAAGGCCTACAGCGAACGCTTCGGCCAGTACGGTGGCCAGACCCTTACGATCGGCAAGGTCGTGCAGAAGTCGGGCG
>CAYZQZ010000543.1:0-2841 GCA_964480235.1 uncultured Reyranella sp.
TCCTCGGGCCGGGTCACGGTCTTGCTGGTCGCCGGACCTTGCACGCCGCGCGGCCCGAGTACGAACCAGTTCATTTCGACCTCGATCCCCGAGCCGAAGGCGTCGCGGGTGGTCATGGCGCCGGTGATCTTGACCGGCGCGCGCGCCGGCTGGAGTGCGGCGACGACGCCGTAGGACTGGAGCTCGATGGCGATGGCGGCCGCGACGCGCTCGGCCATCTGGGTCGGCATGTTGGCCGGGATCTCGATCGTGGCCTCGGTCTTGTCCTGCTTGGGCGGCCGGGCGATCGCGTCGGTCTGTTCGTGCGCGAACGGCTTGGGCGTGTCGCCGCAGGCCGCCAGCGCCAAGCTCGCCGCCAGCACCAGCAGAATGCTCAGAGCATGACGCATGTTGCGACCGTTCCGAGCAGGCAAACGAACACCAGGATCACCAGATAGGGCACGTCAGCTCCGGAGCGCGATCGCCGACAGCCCTCGACCGTAGTCACGCACGCCCTGCAGCGTGTTGCGACGGTAGCTGAAGAAATCCTCGGTGGCGCTCAGCGTGTCGTGCCGCGTGGCATGGGCGGTGACGCCAGTGCGGGCGATGCGGCCGAGCAGGTAGCCCGCGAGATCGAAGATGAAATGGCCGGCGCGTGGCGCGGTTTTGAAGAAGCGGTCGTTGGCGGGGTCCTGCGCCAGGAACGGGGCAGGAAATTCGGGCCCCACTTCGTAGGAGTCGCGGCCGATGCAGGGACCCACCACGGCACGGATCTGCTCCCGGCGCGCCCCGAGTTTTTCCATAGCAGAGATCGTGGCCTCGACGACGCCGCCCAGGGCGCCCTTCCAGCCGGCATGGCAGGCACCGATCACGCCCCCGCCGTTGTCGGCCAGCAGCACCGGTGCGCAGTCGGCGGCCAGCACGCCCAGCACGACGCCCGGACGGTCGGTCACCAGTCCGTCGGCCTTTGGCGCGCCCGGCGAGGTCCAGCGCGTTTCGGCGACGGTCAGGACCTCGGTCGAATGAATCTGGTGAAGGGTAAGCAGATCGCCTTCGCCGACCGAAAAGCTCTCGGCAGCCCGACGGCGATTCTCGCGCACGTTGTCGGGGCTGTCGCCCGACCCGTAGCCACAATTGAGCGACGAATAGAGACCATCGCTCACGCCGCCGCGGCGCGTGAAGAAGCGATGGTCTATGCCATCGAGCCCGTTCAAGCCCGGGTCCTGTATCGTCGTCGCGTGGATCATGAATCAGTCCGAGGGAGCATCCGCAAAGCCGGCCGGCTCGCCGCTTCTGTCGTCGCCGAGGGCCAACACGCGGAACAAGGTGCCCATTTGATCGGGCGCGATCAAGCGCGCCAGGCTTGCGTCGACGGCATGTCGCTGTGCGTCCGACGCCTGACGTTTCAGGCTCTCTGCACGCTGCAGGATTCCCAGCCGGCGCAGGAAGTCGCCCTGGCCGATCGGACCGAAGCCGCGCACGCCGGCCTCCGGTCCGATTGCGGCCCTGGCCAGCGCTGCAAAGTCGACATGGGCGCTGAGATCGGTCTCGCCGGGATGGTCGAGGATACCGGCGCCGCGATGGCCGCGAACCGCCTGCAGCGAC
This sequence comes from uncultured Reyranella sp., assembly GCA_964480235.1. Taxonomy (GTDB): domain Bacteria; phylum Pseudomonadota; class Alphaproteobacteria; order Reyranellales; family Reyranellaceae; genus Reyranella. The sequence goes on from CAYZQZ010000543.1 coordinate 1,585, forward strand.
GCACCGCCGCCCTGGTCGTAGCCATAGTCGACGATCAGCGCCCAGCCGCCGCCGCGGCGCAGGCGCGCGCCGATCTCCGCGGCGATCGCGCGTGCGGGTTCGCAGAGTTCGGCCTCGGCGCCGGGCGCTGCGTCCGGCAGCAGCGGCGCGAAGGGCGAGAGGCCCGGCGCCAGCGCCATCACCAGGGTTTCGCCGTCGGGCGCCAGGCCGACCATGCGCTCGCTCCAGCCGCGGGCGCTGCGATGGAACTGGCGCACCGGCAGGGCGTCGAAGAATTCGTTGGCGACCAGCAGCAGCGGGCCGCCGGGCACGTCGTCGAGGCGCTCGTGCCATCGTGGCCGGAACGATGCGAGGCGCGCCTTCTGTTCGTCGCGCAGGACGGCGTTGGTCTCGACCAGATGCAGCTTCAGCGCGGCGTGGAAGCCCGGAACGCCGCGCGTGGCGCGCAGCGCGTCGGCTATCAACGTGCCGCGGCCGGGACCGAGCTCGACCAGCGTCACGGGAGAAGGCGCGCCGATCGCCAGCCAGCGCTCGGCGAGCCAGGCACCCAACAGTTCGCCGAACATCTGCGAGATTTCAGGTGCGGTGGTGAAGTCGCCGGCGGCGCCGAGTGGCCGGGCGCGGCGGTAGTAGCCCAGGGTCGGGTGGCCGAGGGCCTCGGCCATGAAGTCGGCGATGGTGATGGGCCCTGTCAGCGCGATCCGCCGCGCGATCGAGCGGCCGAGCTCGGTCATGCAGGCCGTCAGATCACGCAACAGCCGGACGGCGCATCGCGCGCGCGACCACCCAGGCGCCGAACAGGATCATCGGCAGCGACAGAAGCATGCCCATGGTCAGCCAGCCGCCGAGCAGGAATCCCAGGAAGGAATCGGGTTCGCGGAAGGTCTCTCCGACGATGCGCGCGATTCCGTAGCCGATGCAGAACGCGCCGGTGATCAGGCCGGGCCGGCGTCTTCCGTCGGTGAATTTCCAGACCGCCAGGACGAGGGCGAACAGTACGATGCCTTCGAACGTCGCTTGATAGAGCTGGCTGGGATGGCGCGGCAGCGGCCCGCCGCGCGGGAAGACCATCGCCCACGAAACGTCCGAGACCCGGCCCCACAGCTCGCCGTTGATGAAGTTGGCGAGGCGTCCGAAAAACAGGCCGATCGGAATGACGAGCGAGACGAGGTCGGACAGCAGGAACGGCGAGATGCCGTTGCGCCGCGAGAAGGCGACCATGGCGACGATCACGCCGAGCAGGCTGCCATGGAAGGA